>DASYQB010000239.1:0-2001 GCA_036005985.1 Candidatus Methylomirabilota bacterium
CACGAATTCGGATAGTTGCGGAGCGCCGGGGACCACGGCGCAGTTTTCGGTTGGCGTGGGTCGTCACATGCCCAACGGATTTTGGAGGGCCAGCCCCCGAGCGGGCACGTGCAGAATTTGCTTCGAACGAAACGGGTTTGCTAACGCGCCTCGGAAATAGCGGTCACGCCACCCGGATTGTCGAGCGAAGAGAGATCGCCCGGATCCTTGCCGAGGTGAGTGGCGCGGATCACCCGTCGCATGATCTTGGCGCTGCGGGTCTTGGGCAGCTCGGCGGCGAAGAGCACGCGCTCGGGCTTGAGCGCCTTGCCCATCTGATGCGCGACGAGATCCGAGATCTCCGTGCGGAGCTTCTCGGTGGGCGCGATCCCCGGGCGCAGCACGGCGAAGCACACCACCGCTTCGCCCTTGATCTCGTGGGGTACGCCGATGGCCGCGGCTTCCGCCACCGCGGGATGGCTCACCAGCACCGATTCGACCTCGGCCGGGCCCACGCGCTTGCCCGCGATCTTGAGCGTGTCGTCGGAGCGGCCGGTGACGAACCAGAAGCCGTCCTCATCTATATAGGCCCAGTCGCCGTGCACCCAGACATTCGGCCAGCGCGACCAGTAGGTCTCGAGGTAGCGGTCGGGATCCTTCCAGAAGCCCGCGGTCATGCCCGGCCACGGCTTGGTGATGACCAGCTCGCCCACCTGGCCGCGGATGGGGCAGCCGTCGTCGCCGAACACGTCGGCGGCCATGCCGGGTGTGGGGCCGTTGAAGGAGCACGGCTTGATGGGGGCAATCGGAAAGGACGTGACGATGCCGCCCGATATCTCCGTGCCCCCGGAGTAGTTGATGATGGGCACCGTGCCGCGCCCCACGTGCTCGAAGACCCAGCGATAGGGCTCGGGGTTCCACGGCTCGCCCGTCGAGCCGAAGATGCGAAGCTCCGACAGCTCGTGCCGAAGCGGCCACTCCGTGCCGTGCGGCATGAGCGCGCGCACCGCGGTGGGCGAGAGACCCATCACGCTGACGCGATGACGCTCGGCCACCGCCCACAGGCGATCGGGCTTTGGATAGTCGGGGGTGCCCTCGAAGAGGACGAGGGTGGCGCCATTGGTGAGCCCGCCCAGGATGAGGATGGTGCCCATCACCCATCCCATGTCGGTGAGCCAGAAGAAGCGGTCCGAGGTGCCCAGGTCGAAGAGATAGCCGGCGTCGTGGCCGATCTTCATCTGGAGCCCGCCCTGGGTGAGCACCACGCCTTTCGGCTTGCCCGTGGTCCCCGACGTGTAGGTGATGCAGCAGGGATGATCTGCCTCCACGGGCAGCGCCAGGCACTGGTCCGACTCGCGCTCGACGGCCTCGTGCCACCACACGTCGCGGCCGGGTGTCCACGGCACGTCGCGGCCGGCGTGCTTCAGCACGAGGAGATGCTTCACCGACGGCGAGAGCGCGGCCGCCTCGTCCGCCGTCTCCTTCGTCCTGACGGTCTGGCCGCGGCGCGCGAAGCCGTCGGCGGTGATGAGGACCTTGGCCTCGCAGTCCTCGAGCCGGGCCGCCACCGCCTGAGCGCCGTAGCCGGAGAAGGACGGCGAGTAGATGGCGCCGATGCGGCAGATGGCCATGAGCGCGATGGCGGCCTCCGCGCACATGGGCAGGAAGAGCCCCACCGAGTCCTTCGCTTGCACACCGAGGCGCGTGAGGACATTGGCGAGGCGATTGACGTCGCGCGAGAGCTCGCGATACGTCCAGCTGCGGACCTCGCCGTTTTCCGCCTCCCACACGATGGCCGGCTGCTCGCCGCGGCCCTCGTCCACGTGGCGGTCCACGCAGTTGTCGGAGAGGTTCATGAGGCCGCCCACGAACCATCGCGGCCACGCGATCCCCCGCGAGGTCTCGAGCACCCGCGTGTAGGGCCGCATCCAGCGGAAGCCGAGGTCCTCGGAGACGGCGTCCCAGTACCACTCGGGGTCGGCGACGCTCCGGCTCAGGAGCTCATCCAGGGAGGCGAGGCCG
>DASYQB010000240.1:0-2686 GCA_036005985.1 Candidatus Methylomirabilota bacterium
GCGGGGCCGGGCGTCATCGCGCGAAGGCGCCCGCGCGGCCAGAGCCCGCCTACGCGGGCGGGCACTGACGCGTGGCGCGCCGGCTTGCCCTCATCGCCCATGACAACAAGAAGGTGGATCTGGTGGCCTGGGCGACCTTCAACCGGAAGACGCTGGCGAGTTCGATCTGATGGCCACCCGGCACACCGCCCGCCTCGTGCGGGACAGGGTGGGCCTGGAGGCGGAGGAGCTCTTGGATCTCATCATCACCGCCCTCGCCCCACGCATCGCGCTGGGCGACGGCGCCGAGGAAGCGGCCTGAGGCTCGCCCTCAGCTCCGCTCGGCGATCTCCCGCATCTTCATGAACGCGATGATGCGCCGCCGGTTCGCCTCCGGCATGGTGGCGAGATCGATCTGGGCGATCGAAGAACCGAACGCCTCGTAGACCGGGATGTCGGCGTCGGGCAGGGGCTCGACGTACTGCTTGCGCGCGAACGCCGCCTCGACGTAGGGCGCCAGTTCCTCCGCCTTCTCGGCGAGTCGCTTGGCCTCGTGCTCCTTGAACTCCGGCATGACGTTCTTGGCGAAGAGCTCGAGCGATTCGCAGATGTGCTCGTGCTGATTCTTCCCTCCCTGCTGGATGAACACGGTCTGGTCGACGCCGGCGGCCTGGAACTTCAGCAGCGACTCCCGGAGCTGGGCGGGCGTGCCGATGCAGCCGGTGCCGCCGCCCAGCACGTCCAGATCCAGCTCCGCGCGCACCGCCTCGAACTTCTTCCAGATATTGGTGCGGCCGGGCGTGTGCTTGCCGAAGGCGTAGTGGTGACCCAGCGCGAACTGGAAGAAGCGGAAGCCGTCGATGCCACGGCGCATGGCCTCCTCGGCGTCCTGATGACACGAGAAGCCCGTGACCATGGCGATGTTGGGGTTGACCGCGTGCCCGACGGGCACGCATTCCCTCTTGAACGTCTCGTAGTAGTCGGAGACCCAGTGGCGCGCCTCGTCGGGATCGATGAAGGCAAAGGTGAGGGCGCCGATGCCGAGCTGGGCCGCGAGGTGAATGGTCTCGCGATTCGAGCAGGCGACCCACAGCGGGGGATGCGGCTTCTGCACCGGCTTGGGCAGGACATTGCGTACGGGCATGGAGAAGTACTTGCCCTGGAAGCCGGGGTAGGGATCCATCACCATCATGTTGGCGACCTGCTCGACGGTCTCCCGCCACATGGCCCGGCGCTCCGCGGCGGTGATGCCGAAGCCCTCCAGCTCGGCGCGCGACGCCGACTCCCCCGTGCCGAACTCCACGCGTCCCTTGGAGACGAGGTCGAGGGTGGCGATGCGCTCGGCGATGCGCGCGGGATGGTTGTAGCCCGGGGGCATGAGCACGATGCCGTGACCGAGCCGGATCTGCTTCGTGCGCTGGGAAGCCGCGGCCAGGAACACCTCGGGCGCCGACGAGTGCGAGTACTCCTCGAGGAAATGATGCTCGACTTCCCAGGCATGGTCGATGCCGATCCGATCGGCGAGCTCGACCTGGTCGAGGGCGTCCTGGAACAGCTTCAGCTCACCGCCCTCATCCCACGGCCGCGGGAACTGATGCTCGTAGAAGATGCCGAATTTCATATCTCCCCCTCTGGCTCGCCCCGTTGACGCGTTTGCCCGCTGTCACGTTTGCCCATTGCCGCGTTTGCCCGTTGTGACGTTTAGTTGTGACGTTTAGTTTAAATGTTGCCCGGGCCAGCCTACCAGAGCCCGCCTCCCGAGGGAATACATCAGCGGTCGAGCCGGACCTGCTGCATGCGACCCAGCAGTGCTCGACCTGCTATGATTCCCGCGTGAAATTCGACCTGGGCATTCTCGCCACCCAGCCCGCTCCCGAAATCGTCAAGCAGGTCCAGCTCGCCGAGGACCTGGGTTTCGAGACGGTGTGGATGACCGACACGCACCTCGTGTGCCGGGAGCTCTGGGTCACCCTCACCGCCTGCGTGCTGGGGACCCGGCGGATCAAGCTCGGCCCCGGGGTGACCGTGCCGCATTCGCGCCACCCCTCGGTGACGGCGAGCGCCATCCTCACCCTGGACGAGCTCGCCCCCGGCCGCATCGTTCTCGGCATGGGCACGGGCGGCAGCTCGGCCCAGACCATGGGGCTGCGCCTTGAGCAGGTAGGCCGCGCCGGTGCGCTGGAGGCGATGGCCACCGACATCCGCCGCCTCACGCGGCGTGAATCGATCCGCTTCGAGAGCGGCACGGAAGGCAAGATCGCCTGGCTGGAGGCTCCGCGAGACATTTCCCTCTATCTCGCAGGCTCCGGTCCGCGGATGCTCGAGGCGGCGGGAAAGCTGGGGGACGGCGTGATGATGTACGTGGGCACCGCCCCCGACATTCTCCGCGCCGGACTCGATTGCGTGGGCCGGGGGGCGGCCAAGGCCGGCCGCGGGATCGACGATCTCGACGTGGTCCTGTGGACGCCCACTTCCATATCCCGCGACGCTGCCCAGGCGCGCGATCACGTGCGTGGGCGCGTCGCCTCCGCGTTGCGCCATCCCTTGCCCGTGGAATTGCCGGCGGAGGATCAGGCGGCGATCAAGCAGCTGCGGGCGTCCTACGACGCCTTCGAGCACGCCACCGCGGCTTCGCGTCACCGGACCCTCGTGCCCGATCGCCTCGTGGACCTCATGGCCCTCGCGGGCGCGCCCGACGAGGTCAGAG
>DASYQB010000241.1:0-15258 GCA_036005985.1 Candidatus Methylomirabilota bacterium
ACGGGGGCGGCGAGGGGATTCTGATAGGCGTGATGAGCCTCGAGCCCGGGGGCTTCACCGGGGGGCAACCCCAGCACGTCGGCGTAGGCGGTGCGGCAGAGCTCGACGAAGGCCACCCGCCGGTCCGGCGCTCCCCGCACCACCACCGCGCCGTCGCGAAGGTCGAGGTCAGCGGGGGCGATCTCGAGCCGGTGGCCGGCGAGCCGGCGCAGCTTGTCCGCGACGAGGCGGGCCGCCCCCACGATCGCTCCCACGTCGGTGACGGAGAACTTGTTCGAGTAGTTGCCGGAGAGATAGAGCCACGGCGAGACGGAGGAGTCGAAGCCTCGGGCCACCGAGACGGCCTCTGGCACGAGCCCGAGCTCGTCCGCCACGATCTGCGCGATGACCGTCTCGTAGCCCTGGCCGCTCGCCGGATCACCGATGGCCACGCGCACATTGCCGTCCGGCTCCATGCGTACCATGGCCGCCTCGGCCGAGCCTGAGACGCTCCGGCGGCCCGTCACGAGCTCGTACGAGGCGAGATTGGTGCCCGCGGGCTCGACGGAGGTGGCGATGCCGATGCCGAGGAGACGGCCTTCTTGTCGCGCGCGTGATTGCTCTGCGTGCCAGCCGGCATAGTCGAAGCGCTCGAGGGCGGTGTGAAGAGTGGCGGGATAGTCGCCGCTGTCGTACTGAGCGCCCGGCGGCGTGCTGTACGGCATTTCCGCCGCCGTGACGTAGTTACGCAGCCGCAGCTCCGCAGGATCGAGGCCGAGGCGCCTAGCGAGGATGGCCATCGATCGCTCGACGGCGAAGCACATGAAGGGCTTGCCGATGCCGCGGTTGGCTCCGCTCGGGCACTTGTTGGTCAGCACCGACCACGCCTCGTAACGGATGGCGGGAATGCGGTAGCCGTTGGCGATATTCCCGAGCTTGATCAAATTGTGCTGGGTGGGCGTGAGAAGGTTCTTTCCCTCGTCCGCCACGTCGCGCACGCTGAGGGCGAGGAGGGTGCCGTCGGCCCGGTAGGCGAGCTCGACGTCCATCACGCCGTTACAGGCGTGCATGAGGGCGGTGAGATTCTCCACGCGATCCTCGATCCACTTCACGGGCCGGCCCGCCAGGCGGGAGAGCAGCGCGCAGATGAGCAGATAGGCCGGCCGCCGCTTGTTGCCGAAAGCTCCCCCGATGTCGGGACAGCTCAGCCGGAGGCGAGACTGCGGCACGCCGAGTGACGCGGCGAGAATCGAGATGGTCAATCCCGGGCGCTGGTCGTTCGTCCAGAACTCGAAGCCGTCCGTCCCCGGATCGTAGGCGGCCATGGCCCCGAAGGTCTCGAGGGGCGTCGAGGCATAGCGCTGTATGGCGAAGCGCTCGCGCAGCACTCCATCGGCCCGCGCCATGGCGCCGTCGACGTCGCCGTAGCTCAGCGTGTCGTGCCAGACGACATTGGTGCCGAGCTCCGGATAGAGGAGGGTCGCGCCGGGCCGCATGGCCTCGTGCGGATCCACCACCGCGGGGAGCGCCTCGTATTCCACGCGGATCAGCTCGAGAGCGTCCTCGGCGGTGGCGCGGTCCACCGCGGCCACCGCGGCCACGGGCTCGCCCACGTAGCGCACGACATCGAAGGCGAGGCAGTAGTCGGGCACGGCGGCGGTGGTGGGAATGAGGGGGCGGATCGGGCCGGACAGGCGGGCGGCATCCGCGCCCGTGAGGACGGCGGCGACGCCTGGATGGGCGAGAGCCTGCCCCGCGTCGATCGAACGGATGCGCGCATGCGAGTGCGGGCTCCGGAGGACCGCCGCGTGAAGCATGCCCGGCTGTCCAAGGTCGTCGATGAAGCGCCCGCGCCCGGCCACGAGACGAACGTCTTCCTTGACAGGCAGGGCGGCGCCGACCCACGGCCCGCTCATGATGCCTCTCCGGCGGCGCCACGTGCGGTCGCGGCGGCCTGCTCGACCGCTTTCACGATGTTTACGTAACCCGTGCACATGCAGAGCTGACCGGCCAGAGCGTCGCGGATCTCGCCGGCAGTGGGGGCGGGAATCTTCTCGAGCAGTTCCGTGGCCGCCACGATCATCGCCGGCGTGCAGAAGCCGCACTGCATCGCGTGCCGGTCACAGAACGCTTGCTGAAGTGAGCTCAAGCCTGCGGAAGGCGTGAGGCCTTCGATGGTGGTCACGGTGGCGCCGTCGAGCTGGACAGCAAAGAGCAGGCAGCTCCGCGCGCTGAGCCCGTCCACGAGCACGGTGCAGGCTCCGCACACCCCGTGCTCGCAGCCCACGTGCGTGCCCGTAAGCATGAGGTCTTCCCGGAGAAAGTCGGCGAGCGAGCGGCGGGCCGCGACCTCGTGCGCGACCTCGCGGCCATTCACGGTGAGTCGGATGGCCATGCGCTCGACCGGCACCATCATGACCGACGGGTCCCTCCCGTGCGCTCCAGCGCGTGGCCCAGGACGTCTCCGGTCAGGATGCGCACGAGGTGACGGCGATAGTCGGCGGAGGCGTGGATGTCGTCCGGCGGATCACAGGTCGCCGACGCGGCGACGCGCGCGATGGACAGCCCAGGATCGTCGCTCATGAGGAGATCCTCGGCCGCCCGGAAGCGCACGGGCCGGTCGCCCACGCCGAAGCCCACGAGCCTCGCGAAGTCGCAGCGGACCGCGGAGGCGGGCCTCCGGCGGAGGTGAGCGATCACGCCGGCCACCGCGAAGTCGCCGCTCCTGCGCACGATCTCGGCGAATCCCCAGCCCGCCCCTTGTGGCGGAACATGCGCCTCGACGAGGATTTCGTCCGGACCGAGAGCCGTGGTCAGGAGCCCCTGGAAGAAATCGGCGGCGGAGACAATCCGCCTGCCCTTCCCGCCCTCGAGAACGAAGCGCGCGTCGAGGGCCACGAGGGCGGCGGGCAGCTCTGCGGCGGGATCGGCATGGGCCAGGCTGCCGCCCAGCGTGCCGCGATGGCGGATGGCCGCGTGGCCCACGTGGCGGGCCGCCTCCGCGAGAAGGGGAGCGCGCTCGATCACGAGCGGCGCTGTCATGAGATCGGCATGGCGCACGAGGGCGCCAATGGTGAGGCCGCCCGCGGCATCCGGCGCGATGCCATCCAGACCCGGCACGCCGTTAAGATCCACGAGGACGGCGGGGCGAAGGAGGCGAAGGTTGAGCATGGGCACCAGGCTTTGCCCGCCCGCGAGGATCTTGATGTCAGGGTCGCCGCCGCGCAGGAGCTCCACGGCGTCCGCGAGAGTGGGCGGCCGCACGTATCGGAACGGGGCGGGCTTCAAGGAAAGGGCCGGAGGACGCCCGGCGTCGAGAAGCTAGCGAGACCTTCGCGAGCGCGGATTTCTGAGCTGTCGAGGATCGATGAGCCCGTCTTCCTCGCCCGGATAGCAGCGCGGATCACCGAGGGTCACCGTGATGGGCAGCTGGGTCGCCGGCCTGTCCATCTTGGCCTTCGGCAGGTCGCGAAGATCGGGGGCGGGAGGAGAATCGGAGAGACTCGTGGAGGGCTGGGTCAGCAGCATGCGGATATCAGGCGGCTGCTTCGTCTCTTGCGCGTGGGCGGCCGGAGCGCTTCCGGCTCCCAGCACGAACGCGCCCACCACGACCATGGCCCGGGTTCTCCTCATCGTCCTGTTCTCCACGCCCACCCATTCTAACCAGCCCGAGCGCCTCTGTCACGTGGCCTGCTATCCCATCAGGAGGGCGCCCGGGATCTCCCGGCCCATCGTGTCGATCTCCTCACGGCTGATCCCCTCCGCCTGGAGGCCCGCCACGAACATCTGGAGCCCGTCGGCAGGGGTGGGATTGCCGCTCTGGCCAAGATCGGTGCCGAGCACGAAGTGGCGGGCCCCTACGCTTCGAATGCACTTGGCGGTGTGGGCGAGAGGCACCTTGGGCGAATGACGCATCCATTCAAGCGGCGCCTCCGGCCCGACGAGGATGCCCAGCGCGCAGAGCTCCATCTTCGCCCCCATGGCCGCCGCCTGCTTCATCTGCGCCTCGCTCATCGCCACCACGTCGAACTGCGCGTGGGTCACCACGATGCGGTCGCAGCCGTCCTCGCGGGCGGCCGCAATGAGGGCGAGGGCCTGCTCGGCCGAGGCGTGGCCGGTGTGCACGACCAGCTGCTGGGCTGCGCAGATCCTGAGAATGTCTCGCACCACGGGGAGGACTGTCCCGCGCTCGTCTACCACTGCGATCCCCAAGGGCGCCGTGCCCGCGTGGCGCACGTGATTGTCCGCGTCGAAGGTCGGAAACCACACCACGCGGCCGTAGCCACCCTGCATTCGCCACATCCACTCCACGGCCTGCGGATTGAGCCCGCCCACGGCGCGGTTGAGGGTGACGCCGCCGAAGATCTTCACCCCTGATACGTGCTTCCGCGCGAGCCACGCACGGTCGGCGGTGATGGTGACGTGGCTCTTGAACACCACCGCTTCCATCTCGCGCGCGGCGGCGAGCGAGGCGAGCTCGTCGTCGTCCACGGCACGGCCGAAGACATCGGGCGCCGCGTGAGTGTGGAAGTCGATGAGGCCGCGAATGGGACTCACGCGCGGGGGCGGAGGAGAGTAGCCTCGCACTCCTGTGTTGGCACTGGCCGCGGCATCGGCGCCGCCCATAGCCCGGCCATGAGTGGCAGGAGCCGCTCGACGTCCTCGCGTGCCCGAGGCGAGGGCCGACGGACAGCAGCCGCAGCCGACATGGCGCGGCGCTCGCTCTGTATTTATCGCGGTCGTCACAGCGTCAAGCCGTGTCTCGACGATCTAGAGGCCCTTCCAGTACCGGCGCCCATTGAGGCGCACGATCCGGCCGAAGCCCGGGGCGGGGAAGTGTCCGGCCGCGACGAGGATCTGCTCGCGCTCCAGGCGCTCCACCAACGTCCGGCGTGTCTGGCGCGTGAGCTCGGGATCCATGTCGGCTCGCGACACCCAGTCCGTCTCCTCGAGCTGCACCGGGGTGTGGGCAGCGTCTCCCAGCACCAGCGCGCGCTCCCCTTGCGAGGTGACGAGGATGCTCACGTGCCCCGGCGTGTGTCCGGGCGTGGGGACGGCCGTGAGCTCTCGCGTGATGCTGTGCTCACCCTGCATCAGCTCGATGAGTCCCAGCTCGGCGAGCGGCCAGACGCAGGTGGGCGCGTTAGGGAAGCGCTGAGGCTGGATCTCGGGCTCGTGGCACGCCTCCCAGTCCTTGGCGCTCATCCAGTAGCGCGCCTTTCCGAAGGTCGGCACCCATCGGGTGTCTTCGCGCCGGAGGTTCCAGCCGACGTGGTCTCGGTGGAGATGCGTCATCAATACCATGTCCACTTCGTCGGGCCTCACGCCCTTGACCTGGAAATCTCGGAGGAGCTCGCCCCATGGGACATCGGGAGTGTCCGCGGGTCTGGGCCCGAGCCCCGTGTCGACGAGAACGGTGCGCCCTTCGGTGCGGATGAGATACGAGCCCAGGTTGAAGCGGACGTGGTGATCGTGGGTCAGATGGGATTCGTACGGCTTCCAGTTGTCTTCCGGGATGGTCGGAAAGAAATTGCAGAGATCGAACTCGAGGAGGCCGTCGGACAGGGCCATGATCTCGACCCTGCCGACGCGGACGATATTGTTCGCCACGGCATGGGTCTCTACGGGCACACGCGGCCGATGAACTTCTCGGGTGGCCGCTCACCCCACTGCGAGACGAAGCCTTCCTCGGCGGAGAGGAGGTTGGAGCCGTTCTTCACGTTCAGCCGGTCAGTGTCGGACCAGTGCTCGTGCACCCGCCCCCACGGGTCCGCCCAGTAGTCGTAGATCTGGCTCCCCAGGAGATGCCGCCCGATCCCCCACATGTGCTCGTAGGCGCCGAGCTGGGCCAGGTGCTGGTGGCCCATGAAGACGTCGTCGATGTCCTGCACCTCGTACGACAGATGATTGAGCCCCGCCCGCTCGTTCTTGACGCAGAAGAACACGTGGTGATCGACGTACTCCTTGCCACGATCGCAGCGGTTGAACGACCCGATGATGTTGTCCTTGGTGCCCGCGTAGATGTCGTCGGAGCAGATGAACCCGAGACTGTCGCGGAACCACTGCGCGGTCGCCGCCACGTTGGGGGCAGCCATCACCCCGTGTCCGATGCGCTTCACGCGGGAGGGCCCCTTGGGCAGTCGCATGGGCGCGCCGGCCCGCTTGAGCCCGTCGTTCCCCAGGTTCAGCGGCTGGCGCTTCACGGGAATGGCCTTGTGCTGCTTGATCCCGTGCACCACCTCGATCTGGTAGCCGTTCGGCTCGCGCAGCCGGACCCGCTTGCCGCCACCGGGCTCGTCGATCGTTTCCACCGCCGAGGCCCCGGGCGTCTTGGCCAGCCGCTTGAGATCGTCGAGGCTGGGCGCGTAATAGGCGAGTCCCACGAAGCCGGGCTCGCCCTTCTCCGTCACGTGAATGTGGTGGGCGGGGTCGGTGCCGCGCATGTAGAGCGCCTCCGGGGTCCGCTCCGCCCGCACCATCCCGAACTGGGTGAGGAATTCCTCCGCGAGGTCGAGGTCGGGCGATCGCAGGCGCCCGTACGCGAGATCGGTCACCTTGATCAGCGGCGGCATGGTCGTCTCCTCCGCGCCTCTTGCTGGGTGTCGCCTACGACCACACTTCGGTCGGGAACGGCAGCCCGGCAAGATCCGTGTCGGTCAGCGGCGCATCCGCCTTCACTCCCATCTGCTCGAGGAACCAGTAGATCTGGCGCAGGTGCTGGGCGGCGTGCCACGTCGTGCGCTCCATGAAGTCGTGGGTCGACTGCGGGCCGTAGTATGTGTTGACGGTGCCCTCGCACCAGTCGGGCCGCTTGACGTACGCGGCGATGCGCTGGCGGACGGTGTCGCCGTAGCGGGCGATATCGTCGCCGTCCACCATTCCGGCCGGCGCCATCTCCTCGAAGACGTCCGCGGAAAGATAGCCCTGCTCACGCGTGTCGACAAAGGACACGCTCAGGCGGAAGACGTGGAAGCCGAGCTGGTGCACCGACCGGTCACGCCCCGGCTTCTTCATGCCCAGGTGCTCGCGCGGGATCTGGCGCATGGCGCGCTGGGTCGCGGCGAGTACCGCGTCCATCCGCCGCGCCAGCTCCTCCGGCGCGAGCTGCTTGTGCTCCGCGTAGCGCACGCCCACCAGCTCGGCGAGCGCTTTCGGGTTCCATCCGTGGACCACACGGTCGCCGACGATGGTGGCGGGCACGCGCGCGATGCCGAAGGCGTCGAGGTCACGCCGGCGCTCCGGCTCGTTCTCGACGTCAAATCCGTCGAAGGATACTCCCCATGACGAAAGCAACTCTTTCGTCTTGGCGCAGGAGCTTCAGCCTTGCCGGTAGTAGACCCGGGCCTTGTCCATGACCTGTCTTCCTCTCCGATTGCCCTACGGGTGGAACTCGGAGGTGCCGACCCAGCCCGTTTCCGAGACGTCGACCATCACATTGTCGGGGCCACTGTACTTGACCTCGACGTTGGCATAGTGCTTGTCCCCGTGGCCCACGCCGAGGGCCTCGTTCACGTCATCGCGTCGCGGGGCTCCCGCGGCGGCCAGCCGCTCCGTGATGTCTTCGAGGTTCTCCACCTGGAAGCCGAAGTGGTGGATGCCGGAAAAGTCCTTGCCCCGCTCCACCCCGGCCACCGTGTCGTTCTTGAACTTGAGGATGGCCAGATTGAGATCGCCGTCGCTCAGGTAGTACCCGCTCGCGTTGGGATTGTTGATCTTCCCGATCTCCTTCATTCCGAACACGTCGATATAGAAGCGCGCGGTCTTGTCGGGATCCTGGGTCGACAACGCGATGTGCTTGATCTTCGCCATGACGTCCTCCATGAGACCGGGGGTCAAGGGTGAGGGGCAATCGAGTCAACCCGGATCGTATCACGGCGGCCCCGGCCGGCGCTTCCGGAGACGCGGATCGAACGAGAAGGGCTCGGGGCGGCCGATCTTGATGCGCTTGAAATGCGGGTGAAGAGGATCGAGGAGATAATTCAGCTCCTGAGGAATGATGGCTGACGGCACCGCGAGCACTGCGTTCTCGCGCGCGGCGGCCCAGGGGCTGCCCAGATCGGCGAGAGCCTGTGGTGGCGGATAGGCTCTCCAGTCTCGCAGGAGATCTGTGCCGCGAAGCCGGCCAATCCAGACCGAGTCCGGAATCTCAGCGGGAATGCCGACATAGTCTTTCGCTCCATCCTCATCGTCCAGGTGCACGAGCAGCTCCATCGCGGCCAGGGAGAGGGTGGCCGAAGTGTAAACGATGGGGATGCCGCGATGATTCCACCTTCCGCCGAATAGTTGGGCGCCTCTCCCATCGAGGGCCGAGCTTCGAGCTCGGGCGAGTCGCCAGACTCGGATCAGCTATACACTCCGTGCTCGATACGGCCCAGGACGGTCACGACTTCCTCCGCGCCGAGATCGGTATCGAGCAGATCGAGGGGGGTGACCCCACCGAGGGCGCGGTTCGGCTTTTGGAGCCATCGGCCTACATGTGCGGACTCACCCAGGACGTCTTCGGCGACGGCCGCCACACGCGCGAGGCGCAGCAGGCGGTCCGACTCGTCGGCTCGCAGACGCCGTTCCTTCTTTCGCCGTGCCAGAGTCCGGGCGGGCACCCCGATCACTCGGGCCAGCATGAGCACCGGTATGTCGTAGCGCGTCGCCAGACCCGAGAGTGAGGCGAAGGGAAGTCCGGAGCGCGCTCGGTGGATGACGGCGGTGTAGTCAGCGAGCCGCTCCTTCAGAACGCCTCTACCACCCAGCGCCTCCGCGATCTTCGTTGGCGTGACCATGACCACCCTCCTACAATATGGCAACAACCATACTGCCAGATGGCATCGAGATCAAGCGAGAAGCTGACGAGGGACAGCTGGCCGAGACAGGGTACGGGGCGGACAGCTTCCGGGTCGACGCGCGCGCTTGCCGGAACTGCGTTATTCTCTGGCTCGCGACTGAAGACGCCCCAGAACACTCCACCCGGCCGGTTGGGAGAGGGAGGCCCCTATGAACGTCGGTATCTCGGTGCCGCTGCCTGCATATCTCGTCGACGTCGGTTTCATGGCCCGGAAAGTCGAGGAGCTCGGCTTCGAGTCGTTCTGGTGCGCCGAGCATCCGTTCATTCCCGTCCATTCGGCGAGCCGTTTCCCCGGGTCGGCGGACGGCGTCATTCCCGAGAGCTATTCGCATTTCATCGATCCGTTCGTGGCCCTGGCCCGCGCCTCGGGCGTGACGAGCCGCATCAAGCTCGGCACCGGCATCGTGCTCGTGCCCGAGCGGCATCCCCTCCTCCTCGCCAAGGAGATCTCCACTCTCGATCTGTTCAGCGGCGGGCGATTCCTCTTCGGGATCGGGGCGGGCTGGCTGCGCGAGGAGACGCAGATCATGGGCGGCGACTTCGACCACCGCTGGTCGCAGACTCGCGAATCGATCCTGGCCATGAAGGAGCTCTGGACCAAGCCGGAGGCGGAGTTCCATGGCAAGTATTACGACTTCCCGCCCGTCCGCTCCTATCCGAAGCCTGCCCAGAAACCGCACCCGCCGGTGATTCTCGGTGGCGGCGCCAAGAACGTTCTCCAGCGCGTGGTGGCGTGGGGCGACGGCTGGCTGCCCAACCGCATCACCCCCGACGAGCTGCGTGACCGCCGCGCCACCCTGGACCGGCTTGCCAAGGACGCGGGACGCGATCCCGCCGCCCTCACCATTTCCGTGTATGGCCAGCCTGCCGACCGGGATCTCATTCGCAGGCTGATCGATGCGGGAGCGAATCGCGTGGTCGTGCGGCCGGCCACCGTGAAGACGGAGGCGGAGATGGGCGCGGAGCTCACGCGGATCGCCGAAGCCGTGCTGCGCTAGGAGGACGTCACCATGCCCGTTGCCTACGAGAAGCGCGGCCACATCGGCATCGTCACCTTGAGCCGCCCGCAGGCCCGCAATGCCTGGGGCGCCGACTTCAACGAGGGCATCGCCCGCCACTTCGCCGCCATGGAAGACGACGACGAGATCCGCTGCGCCGTCCTCACCGGCGACGAGGCAGGCGGCGCCTTCTCGGCCGGGGCCAACCTGAAGGACCCCAAGACCCACACCATGGCCTCGTCGGCGGCCTTCATCAAAGGTTTGCCCAAGCGACGGGACCGCGCCTTCGAGATCCTGGGGAATTTCCCGAAGCCGCTGGTGGGCGCCGTCAACGGCTATGCCGTCGGCATCGGCTGCATCGTGACGTTCTGCTGCGACCTGCTCGTGGCCTCGGATCGCGCGGAATGGCGGCTGCCGCAGGTCGCCCTCGGCATTCTTCCCGCCTATGGCGGCGCCGCCCGTCTCGCCCGCTGGGTCGGGCGAGGCAATGCCATGCGTCTCGCCATGGGGTTCCCCCTCGCCGCGGAGGAGGCGCACCGTATCGGCCTCGCCCAGTGGGTGGTGCCCCACGCGCGCCTCCTCGACAAGACGCTCGAGGTGGCGACCCATCTCGCGTCGCTGCCTCCGTTGTCGGCGCGCCTCACCAAGGAGTCGCTCCTGCGCAGCCTGGACATTCCCAACCTGTCCGACGCCTCCCTCGTCGACCTCTACCGCTTCGCCGCCCTCGAGCTGACCGAGGACAAGGCGGAGGGCCACGCCGCGTGGCGGGAGAAGCGCACGCCGAAGTTCCAGGGCCGCTGAAAAAACCTCGCAGGCCGCGGCCTGCTACCGGCCGCGCAGCTGAGGGTCGAGCACGCTGCGCAGACCGTCACCGCACAGATTGAACGCGAGCACGGCGAGCATGATGGCGAGTCCGGGGAAGATGCTCATCCACGGCGCCGTCTCCAGATACGTCCGCCCTTCGTTCAGCATGGTCCCCCACGAGGGATCTGGAGGCTGGGTGCCCAGACCGAGATAGCTCAAGGAGGCCTCGGTGAGGATGGCGTAGGCGAGGCTCACCGAGGCCTGCACGATGAGGGGCGCCGCGATGTTCGGCAGGATGTGGCGAAAGACGATGCGCGGAGCGCCTGCCCCCATGCCCAGCGCGGCGACCACGTGATCCTTGGCGCGCTCGGCGATCACCGACCCGCGCGCGACCCGGCTGAACAGCGGCGCGTAGACGCAGGCAATGGCCAGTACCGCGTTGTCGAGCCCGGGTCCGAGCATGGCGGCGATGCCAATCGCCAGAACGAGGGTGGGAAAGCTGAACCAGATGTCCATGATCCGGCCGATGGCCAGGTCCGCCCAGCCCCCGAAGTAGCCGCCGATGAGACCCAGCAGCGTGCCCACGGCGAGGGCCATGCCGATGCTGGAGATGGCCACTCCGAACGCGATGCGGCTGCCGTAGATCGTCCGGCTCAGCACGTCGCGCCCGAAGCGGTCGGTACCGAATGGATGCACCCACGACGGCGCTTTCAGGGCGTCCACCACCTTCATCTCGGTGGGGTCGTAGGGGGCGATGGCGCGGGCGAAGACGGCGAGGGTGAGGAGGGCGAGCACGAGGATCGCGCCGAACACGACGAGGCGGTTGCGGAGGGTGGGTCGAAGCGCGGCCCGCCATTCCGCGGCGGGAGCCGTTACGCGCACGGTGACGACGTCATCCACGGCGTATTCTCGGGTCGATGACGGCGTAGAGGAGATCCACCACGAGATTGCTCAGCATGAAGAGCGCGGCGATGAAGAGAATGGTGCCCTGGACAAGCGGGTAGTCCCGCTGGACCACCGCCCCCAGGAGCAAGCGGCCCACCCCGGGAAGGGTGAAGACCTCCTCGGTGACCACGGCGCCGCCGAGAAGATAGCCGACCTGGATCCCCGCGATGGTGATGAGGGGAATGAGGCTGTTCTTGAAGGCATGGCCCCACACCACGCTGCGCTCGGACAGGCCCTTGGCGCGCGCCGTCCTCACGAAATCCTGGCCCATCACCTCGAGCAGCGACGAGCGCGTCATGCGCATGAACACGGCGGCGGCCGCGGTGCCGAGGACGAGGCTGGGGAGGGCCATGATGCCGAAGTTGCGCGCGGGATGGGCGAAGGGGCTGACGAAGTCGACGGGGGGAGCCCAGTTGAGCCAGAGCGATCCGGCGAGAATGAGCATGGTCGCCTGCCAGAACACGGGAATGGAGAGGCTGAAGAGGCTGGTCACCCGCACCACGTGATCGAGGGCCGTGTTCTCCTGCCGGGCGGAGAGAATGCCCAGGGGCACACCGACGAGCAGGGCCACGATCATGGCGCCCACGGTCAGCTCGGCCGTCACCTGCAGGCGGCTCAGGATCATCTGGAGCACGGGCAATCCCGTTCTCCAGCTCGTCCCCAGATCGCCGTGGAGGGCCGACCACAGCCATCGCCCGTACTGGACATGGAGGGGAGCGTCCAGCCCGAAGAAGGCACGGAGGGCGCGCACGGTCTCCGCGCTATAGGTGCCCTCGGTGCCGATGATCTGGTCGACCACCGTTCCCGGGATGAGCCGGACCATCAGGAACACGGCGAGGCTGACGCCGAGCAGGGTGGGGAGGAGCGAGACGATGCGAACCACCACGAAGCGGCGCATGGCTGGGCCCGGCGATCAGGCGGGGAATCTCGGGCCGCTCAGCGCTCCAGCCACACGGTGCGAAAGCCGTAGTAGTTCGTGGTGAAGTGCTGCGGGTAGTGGACGTAGCTCTGGGTCACGTCGATCATGTCGGGGGCGAAGGTCCAGATCTGGATGGCCCGGTCGATCATGAGCCGTTGCACCTTGTCGTAGATGTCCTTGCGCTTGGCCTGGTCCACCGTGAGCTTGCCCTGGTCGAGGAGCGCGTCGATGTCGGGATCGCCGTCGTTGTTCCACTGCTTCTCCACGGAGTGAAAGCGCCGGTACAAGAGCGAGTCCGGATCGGCATCGCCGTTCGTGATGTTCATGGTCAGGTCGAAGTCGAAGGTCGGCTTGGTGATGGCCTTGATCCAGACGCCGTACTCCTCCTGGACGATCTGCGCGTCCACCCCGATCTTCTTGAGCTGGGCGGCGATGACCTGGGCCCCCGCCACCATGGTGGGAAACGTGGGGATGACCTTCAGCGTCGTCTTGAATCCACTGGGGAAGCCCGCGTCGGCCAGGAGCTTCTTCGCGCGGTCCGGGTTGGGCGTGTACCACTCCTTGAAGGTCTCCACCGGGAGGGCCCACGGCTTCATGGCCGGCGTCAGCGGCCCGGTGACCGAGCCCAGCCCCGCCGCGGCGGCCTGCAGGACCTCGTTGCGGTCCACGGCGAGGGCGAGGGCCTGGCGAACCCGCACGTCCGTGTACGGCTTCCGCCCATGGTTGACGTTGACCATGTCGAAGCCGAGGCGGGGTGAGCGGAGGGTGGTGAGGCGCTTGTCGTCCTTCACGAGGAGGTAGTTCTTGTTGTCCTCCAGCAAGGCATGGTGGATGTTCCCCGTGCGGAGCTGGGCGATGATGTTGCCCTCGTCGGGAATGATCTTGATCTCCACCGCGTCGACGTAGGGCTTGCCCTTGTCCCAGTAGTCCGGATTCTTCCGCGCCTTGAGATGGCTCTGAGGGATCCATTCCTGGAGGATGAAGGGGCCGGTGCCCACCGCGGTGCGGCGGAGGTCGCCCACCTCGCGCGGCACGATGGAGGACCAGTTGCCCGCCATGCCCGCGAGGAGGGACGCGCTCGGCTGCTTGGTGGTGATCCGCACGGTGTGCTTGTCCACCACCTCGATCTGCTCGATGGCCGAGAGATAGCCGCGGCCTCCCGAGCCCAGCTTGGGATCGAGCACGCGCTCGTAGCTGTACTTCACGTCGTCGGCCACGAACTCGCGGCCGTTGTGGAACTTCACCCCCTGGCGCAGCTTGAACGTCCACGTCTTGCCGTCCGCGCTCGTGGTCCAGCTCTGGGCGAGGGACGGCTCGAGCTTGCCGTCGGCGCTCCATTCCACGAGCCGGTTGTAGAAGAGGGGGTCGATGCGGTGACGGGACAGGGCCTGCTCGAGATTGGGCTCGAGACTGGGAGCTTCCGTGGTCTTGGCGGAGATGAAGGTGCCGCCGAGCCGGGGGCTCTTCGCCTGCGCGGAGGCTACTGCCGCGGGCATACCCGCAGCCACCGCGGGGAGGCTCGCGGCCACCGCGGTGGCGAGGAGAAAGTCCCTGCGACTCAACCCGGAATTTGCCATCGCGTTCTCCTTGGTTTGGCGGGGAAACGACGTGAACTGCCGCGGAGTCTGCCGTATGCGATTTGCCTTGTCAACTTCGCGGCGTGCTACACTCCCCGGCCGTGCTGCCGATCGAGCCCTTCCGCGGCACTCCCGAAGAAATCGAGCGCCAGTGGTACGAGCAGGTCTACCGTGGCCGCGGAGACAGCATGCTCCAGCTCACCTGGCGTGCCGTGCTCATGGGCTCCGCGCTGGGCGGCGTGCTCTCCCTCACCAACCTCTACATCGGTCTCAAAGCGGGCTGGGGCTTCGGCGTGGCCATCACCGCGTGCATCCTCTCCTACGCGATCTGGACGACCCTGCACCGCATCGGCGTCGTGGCCACGCCCATGACCATCCTCGAGAACAACTGCATGCAGTCCACCGCGAGCTCGGCGGGCTACTCCACGGGCGGCACCCTGATCTCCGCCTTCGCCGCCTACATGATGATCAACGACCGCTTCCTGTCCTTGCCCACCATGCTCGCGTGGGTGTTCTTCCTGTCCGTGCTCGGGGTGACCATGGCCATTCCCATGAAGCGCCAGATGATCAACGTGGAGCAGCTCCGCTTTCCCAGCGGCATCGCGGCCGCCGAGACGCTGCGTGCCCTCCATGCGACGGGGGAGAAGGGGATGCGCTCGGCGCGCGCCCTCGGCTGGGCCGCCGTCATTGCTTTCGCGGGCAAGTTCTGGGCGGAGGGGCTGGTGGTGGTGAGCGCGAAGCTCTCCCCTTTCATGATCGGCACGTGGGTGCAGGCCTTCAACCAGCGCGTGTTCGGGCCCGCATGGATAGGACGCACCGTGATGCTCTCCTGGGAGCCCATGTTCATCGCGGCGGGGGCCATCACCGGCTTGCACGTGTCCGCGAGCATGCTCCTGGGAAGCGTGACCGCGTGGATGATCTTCACCCCCCTCCTGCAGCACGCCGGCGTCATCGAGGGCGCCGGCTACGCCTCCATCGTGCAGTGGACGCTCTGGGGTGGCGTGGCTTGCATGGTCACCTCGAGCCTCCTCGCCTTCGGCCTTCAGTGGCGGACGGCCCTGCGCGCCTTCGCCGATCTCCGGGCCATGTTCGGTCGGCGCGACGCGCACGATCCCATCGCGGCCATCGAGACGCCGGCCTCGTGGTTCGTGGCGGGCCAGGTCTTCGGCGTCCTCGGCCTCGCCTGGCTCGGCCCCC
>DASYQB010000242.1:0-15113 GCA_036005985.1 Candidatus Methylomirabilota bacterium
ACCACGGAGCGCGCGGCGGCAATCCAGTGGCGAACGATGGCCACGAGGGCGTCGATAGGCGCGGGCTCGCGCGACATGCCGCTGATTCTGCCACACGATGAGAGGCTGGCTGATAGCATGCTCCCGCAGTACCGGGGTGGCTGGCCCGTCCCACGACTTGATAGCTCCGAGGGCCCCGAGGGAGAGGATGGGATGAAAGCGCTGGCGTTTCACGAGCACGGCGGGCTGGACCGGCTCCGCTATCAGGACGTGCCCGATCCCGCCATCGGCCCCGCCGACGTGCTCGTCCGCGTGCGGGCCTGCGCGCTGAACCATCTCGATCTCTTCGTGCGGGAGGGCCTGCCGGGATTCCGGTTGCCCCTGCCCTTCTGGACGGGCTGCGACATCGCCGGCGAGGTCGCGCAGGTGGGGGCCGCGGTGCGCGACGTCACGGTGGGCGATCGGGTCGCCGTCAATCCCAACCTCCACTGTGGCCGCTGCGAGTTCTGCGAGAAGGGCGAGCAGAGCCTCTGCGTCACCTACGGCATCCTCGGCGAGCACGTGCACGGAGGGCTCGCGGAATACGTGAAGGTGGCTGGCGACAAGGTGCTCAAGCTTCCCGCCCACGTGAAATACGAGGACGCGGCCGCCTTCATCCTCGTGAACATGACGGCGTGGCGGATGCTGGTGACCCAGGCACGCCTCCGCGCCGGCGAGGATCTCCTCGTCATCGGGGTGGGTGGCGGCGTGTCTTCCACCGCCGTGCAGATCGGCAAGCTCTGCGGAGCGCGGGTGTGGGTCACCTCCTCGAGCGACGACAAGCTCGCCCGCGCCCGCGAGCTGGGCGCCGACGAGTGCATCAACCATGCGCGGGAAGAGTGGGCCCGCGTCGTCTGGGAGAAGACGGGCAGGCGCGGGGTGGACGTCGTGCTCGAGAACGTGGGGGCGGCGACCTGGAAGGGCTCCCTCCGCGCGCTGGCCAAGGGGGGCCGCCTCGTCACCTGCGGCGCCACCTCCGGCCCCATCGGCGAGACGGACATCCGCGTGGTGTTCTGGAAGCAGGTCTCCATCATCGGCTCGACCATGTCGAGCAACGCGGAGTTCCACGACGTAATGCGGGAGCTCTTCCGGGGCCGGCTTCGCGCCATCGTAGATACGGTCATGCCGCTCGCGGAAGGGGTGGACGCCCAGCGGCGCCTCGCCGAGGGCAAGCAGTTCGGCAAAATCGTCCTGACCCCGTGAAAGGAGGGCGGCTGATGCCTCTCGACTCGCAGACGGCATCGCTCAACAACGTGGCTCGCTACGAAGCCTTCCTGGACGTTGCGCGCAATCGCCTGACCAACCGCGCCTTCGCGCCGTGGGAGATCCCCCGCGAGCACTTCGAGATGATCCTGGAGGCGGCGCGCCACGCGCCCTCGGGCGCCAACGCTCAGCCCTGGCACTACGTGGTGGTCACCGACCCCGTGGTGAAGCAGACCATCGGCCAGTGCTTCGTGGACGAGCAGCAGCACCGGGCCCGGCTCCGCATGGGCTTCCCCACCCCGAATTACCATGGCGTGAAGACCGCGCCCGGCCTCATCGTGGTGGTGGCGGACTTCCGCTTCATCAAGGCCTTCCCGGTGCTGAACGACGGCTCCGAGCTGGACCGCCTCTACAGGCAGAACGCCGAGCGCATCCTGCTCCAGTCCGTGGCCGCCTCGACCATGTCCGCCCACCTCGCCGCGGCTGCCCTCGGCTACGCGGTGTGGTGGATCACCGCCATCGGCCAGGAGGACATTCAGCGGCGCATCAAGCCACTGCTCGGAGTGCCCGACGAGCTCGCCGTCATCGACGTGATGTGCTTCGGGCCGCCGCTCAAGCCCTCCTACAAGCGATGGAAGAAGCGGCTCGACCAGATCATGAGCTGGGAGCGCTTCAACCCGGACCACTGCATGACCGACGCGCAGATCGACGAGTGGGTCAAGACCACGCGTCACAAGGTCATGTACCGCGACGAGTCGAAGATCGACTGAGGCCGATTCAGTACCAACGCGGATCATCCGGCAGGACGGGAACGGGCTTGCCATCCACCTGGAGCACGCGGGGACGGATGGTCGGCACCTCCCGCTTGCCCAGTGTCTCGACCACCCTCGAGGCGGGCGCACCGCCTCCCGCCACGAGCTCGAGATTCTTGATGGTTGGTGTGCGCAGGCCGATTTCCTTGCGCTTCGAGGCGGCGATCGCGTCGGCGGGGGTCAGCCACTTGAGGTCGACGATCTCGTGGCCGTCCACCACCGGCGCCTGCTCCGGGGGCATGAGCGCGACGAAGAAGCGCGTGTCGAAGCGGATGGGCTGCTCCTCCGGCGTGATCCAGTGCGCGAAGTAGGCGAGCCGATCCGTGGCGAGGGTGAGGCTCTCGGCGCGCAGCATGTCGAAGAAGGCGGGATTGGACTTCTGGCAGGCCAGACGATACGCCTCGTAGCGCTCTCGCGACTCGGGGGTGATGCGGAGCAGGCGCCCATCGCCCTCGTAGACGAGGAGAGCGCCGACCTCCTCGAATGCCTCGCGGATGGCGCCGACCCAGTAGGCCAGCGCCTCCCGGGGCCTGAGGCCGCCGCCCAGCCGAGCGGCCGCCTCCTCCGCAGTGAGGCCGCGGCAGAACGCCTCGCCGTCGCCGGGCATGTCGTCGGCCTCGATCTTGCCGCCCGCGAACACGTAGTCGCCCGCCGCGAACTTGCTCTTGGCGTGACGCTGGAGGAGCAGCACCTCCACTGCGGAGGGCGGGCGGTCACGAAGGAGGACGAGAGTGGCGGCAGGAGACGGAGTCACGGGCGTGGTCATGGCGCGGTCCCCGCGATTGTCACACAGGAAGGCTCGGCCTGTCCAAGCGCGTGCTAGTGTTTGGCAATGACGATGACGCGACTCGGACTGCTGGGCATGCTCGCGCTCTGCCTCATGGCAGCCGCCGGCTGCGCCTCCAGCACCTCCTCCGCTCCACGATCCGATTCGGCGCCGCGCACGCGCTGCCTCAATGACCGGAACGAGACGGGGAGCAGCCGGCCGATCTTCTTCCTTTTCTGCATGGAGTCCCCCTGACCTACGCCACAAGATGCTTGCAGATACGAGGGTGCGGTGAGAGAATTCGCAATCAATAAAGGGGGGTTGAACATGGAAGAGAAGGCGGCTGATCTCAGGCGGTACCCGCGCACCAAGGTCAACTGGCCGGTGGTTCTCGAGGTCGGAGATCGTCACTTTCACCTCCAGACCGTGAACCTGAGCCCCGTGGGTACCAAGGTCGGGCCCGTCGACGCGCCACTGGAAGTCGGCAGCACGGCCCGGCTCAGCATTCGCCCTCCGAGCGGCCGCACCTTCGACATCAGTGCCATCGTGTGGCGCGCGGATCAGGACGGATCAGCCTTCTTCTTCGTCGGGGTGGATGGCGACGCGGACGTGTACGCGGAAGCCTCGCCGCGACCCCGCCTCCCCCAGGACTGATCGCTTCTCCGCGCCCCCGCGGGGCGCGCGACCCACCTACTTCGTCCACCCGCTGTCAGCGAGGGATCACCATGAGCGCAGAAGCCAAGATCAAGGAGCTCGGCATCACCCTGCCCCCGCCACCCAAGCCGGGGGGCAACTACGTGCCGGGGGTGAGGGTCGGCAATCTTCTCTTTCTCTCCGGCCACGGTCCCAGCCGGGTCGACGGCCAGCCCGCCGCGCGCGGCAAGGTGGGGCGGGACCTGTCCACGGAAGATGGCTACAAGGTGGCGCGTGAGGTGGGCATCAATCTTCTCGGGACCGCCCATGCGCTTCTCGGCAGCCTCGACAAGGTCAAGCGCATCGTCAAGGTGCTGGGCATGGTGAACTCCGCCGAAGGCTTCGGCGATCAGCCCAAGGTGATCAACGGATTCTCGGATCTCATGGTCGAGGTCTTCGGCGAGAACGGCCGGCATGCCCGCTCGGCCGTGGGCATGGCCGAGCTGCCCTCGGGCATTCCTGTGGAGATCGAGATGATCCTCGAGGTGAGCTAGACGCGCCTAGGCCCCCACGATGAGGCGGGGCAGCTCGCGCAGGGCGTGGGCGATGCGCGGGCCGTACCAGGTGGCAAGCTTGCCGTCGACCAGATGGACGCGGCGCTCGCGCACCGCGGGCAGGTCGGGGTAGGCGTCGAAGTCGGCCACATGAGCGTGGCGAAAGCGATAGGGCTCGTCGGGTAACAGAATCACATCGGGCGCGGCCGCCGCCACCTCGTCGAGCGTCACCTCCGGATAGCGCGCGGCCGATCCCGCGAAGACATTGTCGCCCCCACACACCGTGAGCATGTCGTGGGCGTACGTATCGCGGCTGATGCTCATCCAGGGCCGGCGCCATATCGGATAGAACACTCGGGGGGTGGCCCGGCCGGTCAGCCGGCGCCGCGCGTCTCCAAGCGCCGCGAGCAGGCTCGACTCCATCTCCCGTCCCTCGTCGGGCCGGCCGATGACCGCTCCCAAATCACGGACGAGACGAATGCCCTCGCCCACCGTATGCGGATAGATGACGTAAACGGGAATGCCCCAGCTCCGGAGGGTGAGGACGTGCTCGCGCAGGTTCTCCTCGACGTTGGCGACGACGAGATCCGCCCCGAGATCCCGGATCACCTCCAGCTTGGGATTCTTCTCGCCGCCCACGCGAGTCTTGGTCGCCACGCCGTCCGCCGGCTCGGTGCAGTACACGGTGCACCCGGCCACCGCCGCTCCTGCGCCGAGCGCGAAGAGGAGCTCGGTCACGCTGGGAATGAGCGAGACGATACGGTGGGGCGGATCGGCCAGGCTGAGGGATTCACCGGTGGCGTCGAGAAAAGGGCCGAGGGGCATGCGCGGAGTGACCGGGCTCAATCGAAGCGTGAAGGACGACGGGACCGCACCACGACGTCGTAGAACTGCATCGCGCGCTAGGATACCATGGGCCTCCAATCATGGTCCGCGCCGCCGATCTCGTCTACCGCCTGCTCTACGGCGGTGTGCTGTCGCGGCTCCCCGAGTCGATCGCAGTGCCCCTCGGCCAGGGGGGACTGCGGCTCCTCCCTCTCGATCTCCTCCCCGTGTTTCGCAACGACGATCCGCGCCTCGCCGTCACCCTCGGCGGCGTGCGCCTCCCCAATCCACTCATCCTCTCGTCGATGTACTACGACACGGCCATTCTCCGGCGCGCCATGGGTCTCGGTTTCGGCGCGGTCACGGCCAAGAGCATCACCCCCAAGCCGCGGCCCGGTCATCCGCCGCCGAATCTCGTTCGCATCCAGACGGCCGAGGGCCCGGGGCTCGTCAACTGCAACGGCTTCCACAATCCCGGTCTCGAGGCCTATCGCCGTGAGCTAGCGCGACTCCCTCATCGCGTGCCCCTCATCGTGGCCGCGGCCGGCGAGTCGTCGGACGACTACGTGTCGGTGGTGGAGGGGCTCGCCCCCTTCGGCGATCTGGTCGAGATCAACATCTCGTCTCCCAACACCAAGCTGGTGTACGGCTGGTCGGAGCGGCCGTCGGAGCTCGCGGAGATGTTCCGCGCCGTGCGCAAGGCCACCGACAAGCCCATCATCGTGAAGGTGTCGCCGGACTTTCGGCGCACCAACGAGGAGACCACCATTCCCGCCGCGCTCGACGCGGGCATCACCATCGTGAACTGCGGCAACACCCGCCGTGTGGACGAGCCGCGCCTCTCGCAGAAGACGGGCGGGCTCTCGGGTCCCGCCCTGTTCGCGGAGACGCTCGCCAATGTGCGCCGGCTACGGGAACGATTCGCGGACCGCGTGGAAATCATCGCCACCGGCGGCATCGACACGCCCGACAAGGCTCTCCAGGCGCTCGGCGCGGGCGCGACGGCCTGCGCGTACTTCACCGCCTTCATCACACGCGGCCCGTTCCTCGCACGAAGAATTCTCGACGCCCTTGTCAAGATGAAAAAGTAACCCACAGGTTATCCACTTATCCACAGACATCCACATCACGAAAAAAAGCACGCTGTGATGCGGTTTCGCAGCCATGTATCGAAAATATGACGCTCTGGCCGTCCACCGCTTCGACGGGGATGCGCACAGTCAGGTTTGATGCGTGTCCGGCACGCGGAAAGCGCGGAAAGCCGCATCTGGCGCGGCGAAAAAAAGCTTTGACATGATCTGTGTCGATACCTAAGGTTGACGCTTGCGCGGCATTGTCGAGGTAGAAAAAACAGAACGTGACACGCTGCTGAGGGGATGGTGAGTATGGAGGCCAGCCGGAAGCCGCTCGCGAAAGTCGAGGGCAGGAAGCGGATGCGACTCAGCGGTCTCACCGTGGTGTGGAGGGGGACGCCGAGCCTCGATGACTGGGTCGCCTACATCGCGAATGGCACGAAATCGAAGAAGCTGATCCTCGCCGACCACGCCTCGGAACGGAAGGTCAAAGGCCTCCTCACCCGCATTCAGGGCATGTCGAAAAAGGAAGTCGAGAAGCTCGCCAAGGGTTAGGAGGCTCACCTGATGCGGCAGGCGCTCCGCCTTCTCCTCTTCGTCATCCTCCTCGGGGCGGTGGGTTGCGCGAGCACTCAGCCCGCGCCCACCGTGGACATCAGCGGCAAGTGGGTGGGCACCTGGATCAGCACCAATCAGCCCGCGGGGGGAAGCGGCCAGATCGAGATGACGGTGGTGCAGACCGGCTCGAAGTACACCGGCAATCTCCTCCTCACGGGGGGGTTCAACGACCCCAGCGGGCTCACGGAGGGCTTCGTCACGGGGAATCAGGTGGAGATCACGGTTCCCGCGGGCGCGACGGGCCGGCTGACCGTGAACGGAGACGACATGACTGGGCAGATCGCAGGGATGAGCGGAGCGATCGTCAAGCTGCGCCGCCAGCGGTAGCGGCGGCAGCGCTCCTCCTAGCTGAGCACGAGAGGTTTCGTCGTCGCCACCGTCGACGGATCCTCGGCCCAGATCGCCGGGTCGCCGTCCACGAAGAGCTCCACGGTATTGCCGTCGGGATCTTCGCAGTAGATCGACTGGCTCACCACATGGTCGCGGATGCCGCGGATGGGCACGCCGTGTGACTCGAGCACGGTCTTGGCCTCCCGGAGCAGATCGAGGGAGTCGCCAATCTTGAGCGCCACATGAGCCAGCCCCACCGCCGTGGCGGGCGGGCTCGGGGCGTCCGGCCCCACGGCCATGACCGCGAGGTCGTGATGGTTCGTGCCCGCGGAGAAGAAGACCATGCGCTCCGGGAAGCGGCCCACCTCTTTGAGGCCGAGCACGCCCGCGTAGAAGGCGGCCGCGCGATCGAGATCCCGCACCTTCAGCACCACGTGTCCCACCCCTTCGATCTTCATAGATTCCCCCTCTGGGCCAGGCTGATGAACCGCTCCCTTCCGATGATAACGTGATCGTGGATGCGCAGGTCGAGGAGCTTGGAGCATTCGACGAGCTGGCGGGTGAGCCGGAGATCCTCGCGGCTGGGAGTGGGATCGCCGCTCGGGTGATTGTGCAGGAGGATGATGGAGGCGGCCGACTCGAGGATGGCCGGCTTGAACACCTCGCGCGGGTGCACGAGGCTGGCGGAGAGCGTTCCCTCCGACACCACGACGTCCCTGAGGAGGCCGTTCTGCGCGTCGAGGAGGGCAAGACGGAAGATCTCCTTTCGGAGATCCTCCATGAGCGGAGCATAGCGGGCGAAGACCTGCTCGGGGCTCCCGAGTACGGGGCGGGCGTGGCCGTTGCGCGAGCGGAGGCGCCGGGTGATCTCGAAGGCGGCGGCGAGGCGCACGGCCTTGGCCCGCCCCACGCCGCGCACCGCCGCCACCTCGGCCACGTCGCGCCCCGCCACCTCCTGGAGGGTGCCGAACTGGGCGAGCAACGCATGTCCCACGTCGAGAGCGCTCATGCCCTGGATGCCCGTGCCGAGCTGTATCGCGAGGAGCTCCCCGTCGGAGAGCGCCGCGGCGCCTTTGTGATACAGGCGCTCCCTCGGGCGCTCCTCCGCCGGCCACTCACGAATCTGCGACGCGTGCTCCATGCGGCGAAGTATGACGCGCCCCCCGCCTGCGTCAATGTCCAGCTTCGAAGACGCCACCCAGTATCTCTTCCGGCCCGGTGAGCTCGACATCGCGTGGCTCGTCGCCGAGGCCGCTGATGGTGACGGTGATCGCGCGGGGGGGCAGGAGCGGGAGCAGCTTGTCCGCCCACTCGACCACCGTCACTCCTTCCCCGTGGAGCATTTCCTCTATGCCCAGGTCGACGAGCTCGGTGAGGCTCCTCGTCCGGTAGGCGTCGACGTGGTAGACGCGCAGGCGACCCTGATACTCGTTGACGAGCACGAAGGTGGGGCTGGTCACCTCGGTCTCTACGCCGAGGCCCCGCGCGAGGCCCTGGAGCAAGCAGGTCTTGCCCGCCCCCAGGGGGCCGATGCACGCGACCACATCGCCCTTCCCCAGGCGCGCTCCCAGCCGCTCGCCAAGCGCCCGGGTCTCGTCGGCGCTCCGCGAGACGATCCTCATCGCGGAGAGGGAGTGAGCGCGGCGGGAATGCACTCGATGATGTCGCCGGCCACGAGCCCTTCCTCGCCGCGATCGGCGGCGGCGAGATCACCGGCGAGTCCGTGGAGGTAGCAACCGCCCTGGAGGGCGGTCAGCGGGTCGAACCGGCGAGCGAGGAACGCGCCGATCATGCCCGTGAGCACGTCGCCGCTTCCCCCCGTGGCCATGCCTGGATTGCCCGTGGGATTGATGAAGACGCGGCCGTCCGGCGAGCCGAGGACGCTCCGCGCGCCTTTGAGCACGAGGTGCACGCGATACTCGAGGCAGAAGCGCCGCACCGTCTCGATGCGGTCGCCCTGCACCTGGGCGATGCTGAGCCCGAGCATCCGCGCCATCTCGCCCGGATGGGGAGTGAGGATGCGCGCGCCGGGCGCCTGCCCCAGGAGATCGAGGTGGCCGGCCAGGGCGGACAGCGCGTCGGCGTCGACGACCATGGGCCTCGGCACCTCCGCAACGAGGGCGCGCGCGAGAGCCTGGGTCTCCGTGTCGAGGGAAATGCCCGGGCCGAGGGCGACCGCGTCACGCTGCATGCCGAGCTCCACGAGATGCTCGCGCGCCTTCACCGCGAGCGACTGGCTGGCCGTCTCGGCAATGGGCTCGGTCATGATCTCCATGCTGAATCCGGCCACGATCGGCTGCTGGGATGCGGGCGTGGCGACGGTGCAGAGCCCCACCCCGCTTCGGAGCGCGGAGCGGCCCGCCAGCGCCGCCGCTCCCGTCTTTCCCACCGAGCCGGCGATGACGAGCACATGACCATAGCTGCCCTTGTGAGCTTCCACCGGCCGCGGGGGGAAGAGCGGGCGGATGTCGGACTCGTCGAGCAAGAAGGTGCTCACGCCGTGAGCCACCTCGACGTCGGGCACGCCGATGGGAACGACCACGACCCGACCGGCGTACTCCGCCGCCGGCTGGAGGAGGAGCGAGCGCTTCAGGCCGGCGAAGGTGATGGTGAGCGTGGCGCGCACGGTGTGACCAAGCAGGGCGCCGCTGTCGGAGCCGAGCCCGGAGGGGAGGTCGAGAGAGACTGCGGGGACGCCGCTGCGCGCGGTCGACCGGTTGATCTGCTCGATGACCTGGGCGGTGAGGCCACGCGCCGGTCCGGTCAGTCCTGTACCGAGCAGGGCATCCAACACCAGATCCGCCTCCGCCAGGGCTCGCGCGACGGTGGCGAGACCGGCCTCGTCGTGGATCTCCTCGACCTTGCCCCGCCAGCGCTCGAGGGCCTGACGGGCGTCGCCCGTGACCTCGGCGCGAAGGCCGACCAGGAGCACGCGAGGGCGCGCGCCCTTGGCCTTCAGGTGACGGGCGACCACGAAGCCATCACCGCCGTTGTTGCCCTTGCCGCAGAGCACGAGGACGCGCCGGCCCCGCACGGGGGCCCACTCGCGGGCAATGACCGTGGCGGCGCCGCGTCCCGCGTTCTCCATGAGGCGGGGGCCTGGAATGTTCAACGTCTCGATGGCCCGCGCATCGAGCGCCCGCATCTCGGCCGCGGTGAACACGGGCTGCATCGCTATCGACCCCGCGCCGCCGTGGTCAGGAGATCGGCCCACTGGGAGAGGAAGTCGGCGAGCATGTCCGTGTAGGCCTCACGAGAGGTCGTGCGGGCGACCTTGGGCAGCTCGACGTGGAGGGCCTTCTCGGAGCGTCCGAGCACCCCGCCCGACTTGGAGGCGGAGGCCGAGTAACGGAGAGTGTCCACGGGCTCCACGAAGATCTCGAGCCGCGGCGTCTCCGGCCGCCCGCGCAGATGCGCGTCGCGGATCAGCTCGAGGAGCGTCTTCACCTGCCACGCGTCTTCCGGGCTGAGCCCGACGGTGGCGATCTCCACGCGGCTTGCCGTGTCCAGGTGCCCGTTGCCGTGGACCTCGACGTAGACACGCAGAGGACCCTGGCTTGCTTCCGCCACCGAGCGCCTATAGGCGTCGAAGACGCGGCGCGCCCCGTCGGTGTGCGTCTCGGCATTGGGCGGAGCGCCCGCGAGACTCTCCGTGGGGCGATTGACGTTGTAGCGGCGCCCCTCCGTGTCGAGCTTTCCGAAGCCCGAGGCCACCGCGGCGCCGAAGCCGGTGCGACGGGCGAGCTCGAGCCCGATGACGTCGGTGGCGCTGTCCGTAGTCCCATGGGGCGCTCCCACGACATAGCCCGGGCGTCCTTTCTGCACGCTCATGCTCCCCTGCCCGGGAAGATACGCCGGCCCGCGGGGCTCCGGTCGCGGTGCGTCGGGGGTGGGCACGGATGCTTTGCCTCCGATGAGCCCCGCGCAGCCTGAAAGAAAGAGCGCGAGGCCGACGACGAGACTAGGAGCGCCCCGCCGCGGCATCCGGCGAGTCCCCGACGAGCAGCGCGTGAGCCATCGCATAGTCGCCATCATGACTCAGCGAGAGGAGCACGCGCGAGGCTCCTTTGGCGCGGGCAATGGCCTGCGTCCGCCCTCTCAGCACCATGGTCGGCGCCTGGCCGCGCTCGCGGCGCACCTCGAGCTCGCGCCAGTTCACACCCATGCTGAGCCCGGTGCCCAGCGCCTTGAGTGTCGCCTCCTTGGCCGCGAAGCGCGCGGCGAGGTGGGGAATGGGGTCGCGGCGGCGCCGACAGTAGGCGATCTCGTCATCGGTGAACACGCGACGGAGGAAGCGATCGTCCCAGCGCTCCACCACGCGGCGGAGACGCGGGATCTGGGCGAGGTCGACGCCCACGCCCTTGACGTCCGTCACGAGCCGATGGCCTTCCTGATGATTCCCGACAGCTCCGCCGCCACGGACTGGATATGCGACCGGTCCTCGCCCTCCACCATCACGCGGGCCAGATTCTCCGTGCCGGAATAGCGCAGGAGGATGCGGCCGGCCGGACCCATCTCGCTCTCGCGCGCGGCGAGGCGATCGGCGAGGCCGGAGATGGATTCGAGGGCGGGCTTTTCGCGCACGGCGACATTCATCAGCACCTGGGGAAACTTGCTCATGCAGGCGGCCAGCGCGGAGAACGGCTGCCCCGTCTCCCGCATCACGGCGAGGAGCTGGAGGGCGGAGAGGATGCCATCACCCGTGGGCGCATGATCGAGAAAGAGCAGATGGCCGGATTGCTCGCCGCCCAGGCTCGCCCCCAGCTTCGACATCTCCTCCAGCACGTACCGGTCGCCCACCTGGGTCTTGACGGTGCGGATGCCCTTCGCCCCCAGCGCCTTGTCGAGACCGAGGTTAGCCATCACGGTGGTGACCACCACATCTCCCTTGAGGCGCCCGCCCGCCCCGAGATGGCGGCCGCAGATGGCGAGGGCGTAGTCCCCGTCACGCACCTCGCCCGCTTCGTCCACCGCGATGAGGCGGTCGCCGTCGCCATCGAAGGCCAGGCCCACATTCGCCTTGGCGGCGAGCACGCGCCGGACGAGCCGCTCCGGATGGAGCGCCCCCGAGTGCCGATTGATGTTGAGGCCATCAGGGCGCGCGGCGAGCACCACCACCCGCGCCCCGAGGGCGCGGAAGAGGCGGGGCGCCACTCGATAGGTCGCGCCGTGCGCGCAGTCGAGCGCGATGGTGAGGCCTCCCAGGTCAAAAGGGAAGGTCTGGCGCACCTTGGTGATGTAATCGGACTCGGCCCGGTCGTAGTGGACGAGGCGTCCCACGGCATTGCCCGTAGGCTTGGGCGCACCGTCCGGGCCGGCCAGTCGAGTCTCGATCTCGTCTTCCCACGCATCGGGGAACTTGGAGCCTTCGGAGGAAAAGATCTTGATGCCGTTGTCCTGGAAGGGGTTGTGGGAGGCGGAGAGCACCACGCCGCCCTGGGCCTCCAGGCTTCGCGTGAGATAGGCGATGCCAGGCGTGGGCAGGACACCGGCGGTGAAGACGTCGGCGCCCGCGGAGAGCGCCCCGGACACGAGGGCGCCTTCGATCATGGGGCCGGACAACCGGGTGTCGCGCCCGACGACGAGCCGCACCTTGGCGAGTCCGTGGTGCTCGAGGAGAGTGGCCACGAGCTGGCGCCCGAGGCGAAAGGCCAGCTCCGTGGTGAGGGGGACCTCGTTGGCCAGGCCGCGGATGCCGTCCGTGCCGAACAGGCGCCCCATCAGCGATCTTTGGCCAGGCCGATGCGCACGACGGAGGGAGTGATGCGCAGCACGCTCACCCCGGGAGGCACGAGGATCTGGTCCGGCCCCAGGCCTACCACGAGCTCACCGGGCCTGGCCCCGGTCAGATTCACCCTGACCCGGAGCGCTTCCGGCGACACGCGGGACAAAGCGAATCGGAGCCCGTGGAGCTGCACGTCCACCGTGTCGGGCCGCTCGCTCGTCACCTTCAATCCCGTGGGCACCGCTTCGAGCTCGATGGGGAGAGGAAGGGTGACATTGGTCTTCTCCGAGCTCATCACGAAGACCCAGAGGCCCGCCGAGACGGCGAGAGCGAGGAGCTTGAGCTCCCAGTGGCGCGTGAGCGCGGACAGGCTCATGCCCTCACTTCCTCAGCCAGTCGCGCGCGGGCTCCCACCACGACTGCTCGGAGAGAGGCGGCGCGGCTTCCAGCGAGAAGAGCTCGGCGAGGCGGCGGCGCAGGGCGTCGTGATCGAGAGGGGTCTCGATGCGCCCGGTCACGGCGAGAGAGATGCGGCCGCTCTCCTCCGACACCACGAGCACCACCGCGTCCGTCTCCTCGCTCAGACCGAGGGCCGCCCGGTGACGCGTGCCCATCGTCCGGCCGAGCTGAGGGCTACGCGACAGGGGCAGGAAGCCTCCGGCCGCGGCCACGCGTCCGGCGCGGATGAACACGGCACCGTCGTGCAGGGGCGAGTACGGCAGGAAGAGGCTCTCGAGGAGATCCGCCGACACCAGCGCGTCGAGGGGCACCCCCAGCTCGGCGTAGTTGCGCAGCCCCGTCGACCGCTCGAGCACCACGAGGCCGCCGATGCGCTTGGCGGCCAGCGACTCCGCCGCCTTCACCACCTCGTCGAGGAGATGGCTCTGCTGCTCGCGCCCCGCCCGGGTCATCGCGCGGAAGAACGGGTTCTGGCCGAACTGGGCGAGGGCCCGTCTGAGCTCCGGCTGGAAGAGCACGATCAGGGCGAGAACCCAGAAGGACCAGAAATTGTCGAGGATCCAGCTCGTGCCGTAGAGCTCGAATCGGTTGGCGAGGAACGAGGCGGCCATGAGCGCGCCCAGTCCCAGGAGCATCTGGACGGCCCGCGTCTCCTTGAACATGATGAAGACGCGGTAGAGCACCACCGCCACGAGCAGGATGTCGATGGCGTCGCGCAGCCGGAAGCTCTGGATGGCCGGCCACATGCTCAGGCGCGCTCCCTGGCCGCGCGCACGGCCTCGGCCACCCGCACGGCCTGCACGGTGTCCGCCACGTCATGAGCTCGGATCATGTGCGCTCCCGCGAGCACGGCGGCGGTGGCGGCAGCGAGCGATCCCGGGAGGCGGCGGGCGGGATCGGGCTCGCCCGCGATCTGCCCGATGAAGGACTTCCGCGACGCGCCCACGCAGATCGGCCGGCCGAGGGCCCGGAGGCGATCCAGGCCCGCCAGCACCGCGCAGTCCCAGTCGTGCCAGGGGATGCCGCGTTGCCGGAAAAAGCCGATGCCTGGATCCAATACGACGCGCTCAGGGGCTATGCCGGCCCGCTCGGCGAAGTCGAGGGCCCGCTGAAGGACCTTCAGCACCGTCTCGACGGGCAACACCGTCTCGATGGGCGGGCCCGCGGTCGTCACGGCCGCCTCGGAGGCCATGGCGATGAGGCCGACACCACGCGCGGCGACGAGGGGGGCGAGACCGGGATCGCCGGTGAGACCGCGCACGTCGTTGATGATGCTCGCCCCCGCGTCCAGCGCAGCGCGGGCGGGCTCGGCCCGGCTGGTATCGGCGGAGACGGCTACGCCAAGCTTGCCGGCAAGAAGCCCGATGGCCCAGGCCAGGCGCTCCGCCTCTTCCGAGGCGGAAACCGCGTCGGCGAGGTAGGGAGCGGTGGACCGCGCCCCCACGTCGAGCAGCGCAGCGCCTTCCTGGACCATGCGCTCGGCGGCGCGCAGGAGCTCGTCGGAGCGCGTCACCACCGAGCCCGCGTAGAAGGATCCCGGACCTACGTTGAGGGCGCCCACCACGGCCACGGGCAGACCGTCGCCCAGAGAAACCCCTGCCAGAGCCGCTCGGACGGGGGAGGTCACGCCACAAAAATACCATTGCCGGCAAGCACGGGCTCAATCGAATTCGTCGTGCTACCCGTAGTAGTGGCGCCCTGATACGGGCGGGGGACGTCAGAGGGGTGGCCCACACAAGGCCCGCGATGCGGGCCCGGACTGCTCAGAGCCGGATCAGGCGGGAGCGGGGGCTTCCTGGAACGGTCGCGTGGCGAGGATGCGATGAATCTCCTCGCCGTCGAGCGTCTCGCGCTCGAGCAGGGCCCGGGCCAGCGCATGGAGCTTCTCCAGGTTGGAGTCGAGGAGATGCTTCGCCCGCGACGCGGCATCCGTCACGATGCGCTTGATCTCGGAGTCGATGACGATGGCCGTCTCCTCGCTGTAGTCCTTGGGCCGGGACACCTCGCGACCGAGAAAGACGTGCTCCTCCGCCTTGCCAAAGGTCAGCGGGCCCATCTTCTCCGACATGCCCCACTCGCAGACCATCTTGCGCGCCA
>DASYQB010000243.1:0-7846 GCA_036005985.1 Candidatus Methylomirabilota bacterium
CTCGTGGCGGGCTCGAGTGGTGACGCGGATTGCGACTCAGCGTGGCCTGGGGAGGGCGCTCCCCCACCCCGCTCGCCGCATTGCCGGCACGAAGATAGTTAGAGGTTGATCCGACGCTTGGCCATGGCGCGATCCCACTTCGTCTCGTAGGCGTCGTCGAAGATGATGGCGTGGTCCGAAGGCACTGTGACCCAGTACCCGTCACGGATCTCCTCCTCGAGCTGCCCCGGCCCCCACCCCGCGAAGCCCACGTTGAAGTGCGAGCGCCGCGGACCTTTCCCCGCCGCGATGGCCTCGAGAATGTCCGGCTGGGAGGTGACGGCGAGGCCGCCCGCGAGCAGCGACGTCTCCGGTCCCTTGTAGTCGTCCGAGTGCAGGACGGAGATGCGCGTCGGCTCGACGGGCCCACCCACGTGGAGCTTGACCGACCCCGTGGCCCCGGTCTCAGGCAGGCCCGTTTGCTTCAGGAGCACGGCGATCGGCACATCGCCGATGGGGCGATTGATGATGAGCCCGGTGGCGCCGCGGGCATCGTGCTTCACCATGTAGATCACCGTCCGCGTGAAGCGCGGGTCGCTGAGCGAGGGGAGGGCGACGAGGAGCTGTCCGGAGAGCGTCGCGGCCGGTGCGGGCGGCCCTTGCGCGTCCGCCGGCCTCGTCGTCCAGGCCGCGGCGGGGAGCAGGGTCGCCACGGCGAGGACCGCGCACAGCGCGAACCGGCTCGTCTTCACGCCCGCACCTCCTCGCCCGCAGTGGATTCGTGGCACAGTATAGACGATGCCCCTCCCCGTCGCGCTTCGGGCCTTCCGTTACCGCGACTTCCGTCTCTTCTGGACCGGCCAGCTCATATCCCTCGTTGGCACGTGGATGCAGAGTGTGGGGCAGGCCTGGGTCGTGCTCGAGATCACCGGCTCGCCCTTCAAGCTCGGCATCATCACCGCGCTCCAGTTCGGGCCCATGCTCTTTCTCTCCTTTTTCGCGGGGGCGCTCGCCGATCGCGTGCCCAAGCGGCGACTCCTCCTCCTGACCCAGAGCGCTCTCATGCTCCAGGCCTTCGCCCTCGCCGCGCTGGACTGGGCGGGGCACATCCAGTATTGGCACGTGGCCGTGCTCGCCACGGTGTACGGGATCGCCAACACCCTTGACCTGCCCGCGCGGCAGTCCTTCGTGGTCCAGATCGTGGGCAAGAACGATCTCATCAACGCCATCGCTCTGAACTCCGCGGTGTTCAACGGCGCGCGCGTGGTGGGGCCCGCGGTGGCCGGCTTGCTCGTGGCGCGCTACGGCGTGGCCATCGCCTTCCTCCTGAACGGGCTGAGCTTTCTCGGCGTCCTCGGGGCCCTCCTCGCTATCCACAACGAGGGCGAGCCGCGGCCGCGCGCCGGCGACAGCCTCGGCCAGGAGATCCTCCAGGGATTGCGCTATGCGTGGGAGACACCGCTCATCGTGCTCATCCTCGCCTTCATGCTCGTGACCAGCCTCTTCGTGGTCAACTTCGGCGTGGTGGTTCCCCTCGTGGCCCGCGAGGTGCTGCACGAGGGCGCGCACGGCTTCGGGCTCCTCATGGCCTCTCTCGGGGTAGGGGCGGTGATCGGCGCGGGCGCCCTCGCTCTGGTGGGGCGGGGCCGCGCGCCCGTCTGGCTGCTCGCGGGGGCAGCGCTCGTCGACGCGCTCGGCCTCATGAGCCTCGGCTTCGTGCGCCACTTCTGGGTCGCCGCGGTGCTCCTGGGGGTGATGGGCTTCGCCATGATCGTGTTCATGGCCAGCTCCAACACCACGCTGCAGGTGACGGTGCCCGACGCGCTCCGCGGCCGGCTCATGGGCCTCTACGCGTTCGTCTTCGTCGGCATGAACCCGTTCGGGGCGCTCTTCATCGGATCGGTGGCGGAGAAGTGGGGCGTGCCCGTGGCCTGCGTGGTGGGCGGCGGAATCGGCGTGGCGTGCCTCGTGGCCCTCACGCTCGTCTGGGGACGGCGCGCCGCCGAGCCGCCTCCGGCCTAGACGAGCGCTGGGCTAGCCGTGCCGCGCCGGGTATAATCCAGCCCCCAGGAGCCACCCTCAATGCCCATCGAGACCACGCTGACGTCGGACACTATCCCGGTACGGGAGACGCATCGCTTCGATGTGGATGCGCTCGAGCGTTACCTGTCCGCGCGCATCCCGGGCTTCCGCGGCCCGCTGACGGTGAGCCAGTTCCAGGGTGGGCAGTCCAATCCGACGTACCGGCTCTCCGCGCCCGGCCACGAATACGTGTTGCGCCGCAAACCGCCCGGCAAGCTTCTGCCCTCCGCGCATGCCGTGGATCGCGAGTACCGCGTTCTCACCGCCCTCGGCCAGACCGACGTGCCGGTGCCCAGGACCTGGGTGCTCTGCGACGATCCCGAGGTCATCGGCACCATCTTCTACGTCATGGACTGGGTGGCGGGACGCATCATGGTCGACCCGCTCCTCCCCGGATGCACCCCCGCCGAGCGCACGGCCATCTACGATTCCATGAGCGATGTGCTGTCGCGGCTGCACGGCCAGGACTGGAAGGCCCTCGGCCTCACCGACTTCGGCAAGCCGGGGAGCTACTTCACCCGGCAGATCCACCGCTGGATCCAGCAGTACCGCGCCTCGGAGACCGAGCGCATCGAGGCCATGGAGCAGCTCATGGCCTGGCTCCCCGAGCATGTTCCCGCGGGCGACGACACCACCGTCGTCCACGGCGACTTCCGGCTGGGCAACGTCATCATGCATCCGACCGAGCCGCGGGTGCTCGCCGTGCTCGACTGGGAGCTCGCCACCCTCGGCCACCCCCTCGCCGATCTCGCCTACAACGCCATGCCCTATCACCTGCGGCCGGACATCCTCGGAGGAGTCCTCGGGGAAGACCTGAAAGCCCTCGGCATCCCGAGCGAGGAGGAGTATCTCGCCGTCTACTGCCGTCGCACGGGGCGGGCGGGCATTCCGGACTGGAGCTTCTACGTCGCGTTTTCCATGTTTCGCCTCGCCGCCATTGCGCAGGGAATCATGGGGCGGGTGATCGCGGGCACGGCCAACGACGCGGGCGCCCGCTCGCGCGGCGAGCGCGCCCGTCCCATGGCCGAAACGGGCTGGGCCCTCGTGGAGTCCCGGCGCTAGGAGAGCATGATGAAGCCATTCGTGATCAACCGGTACGGGCGCATCGTCTTTCCCTTCAACTTCTTTCCCGAGCTCGATTTCTCCGCTTTCCAGACCCTCGAGCAGTTCGCCGCCGTCATCAAGCGGGACTTCGAGGAGAAGGCGCCCAACGAGACGGACATTCTCCAGCGCGTGGAGTCGCAGGCGTACCAGGCGCGCTTCGAGATACTGCGCGACCTCGCCCTGCACCTCTTCTGGGTCAACCGCTACGCCATGACCATGTACGAGAAGCGGCCCACCCGCTGGCGCGACGTGGCCCGGCACCGGGACGACATCTTTCTCCCCGTGTTCGAGCTGCGGGACGAGAGCGAGACCACCGCGGCCATCGAGGAAAGATATCGGAGCCTGCCCGCCACGTGGGACGAGGGCACCGAGGACAAGATCTGCCGCGTTCTCCTCGATATCCTCCGCCACAAGAAGTGGGCGGGCGCCGAGCTCCCCGCCATCAAGCCCACGGTGGGAGAGATCCTCGCCAATCCGAAGAACCTCACCTTCCACCTGCTCGCCTACGATCCCGACTATCCCGGCTACGGCTACGACGACATCATCGAGTTCAACCACAGCGTGCCCGAGCTGGAAGCCCTCATGCGGCAGACCATGGTGCTCCACAACCAGTACCGCTGGGATCGCTCCAAGATCCGGCTGACCGAAGTGGGCCGGCTGCACGACGACGACTACGTGGTGGTCTTCCAGCCGCGCAGCGACGACGTGCTCCACTTCATCCGGCGCGCCAAGGGCGTGCACCGCGTGCGCCCGCGCAAGCCGGTGCCCGCCGAGTCCCGCCGCCCCGTGCTGCCCTATCCGCCCGTGCGGGTGAGCGAGCGCTTCAAGGTCATGCCGAAGCTCGAGGCGGTGGCTGTGTACAAGGGCGAGCGGCCGTGTACCAACGACGATCTCATCCGCAACGCCGCCTACTGCTGGTCGCCCATGACGGCGGCGGAGATCCTGCGCAAGACGGGCATCGAGGAGCGGCAGTACACGGAGCTGGACCTCGACCATATGGCCCTCCTCGCCGCCCAGCGCGCCCTCGCGAAATCCCGTCACCGGCCCGAGGAGATCGGGGCGGTGATCTTCTGCTCCTGCACCAGCGTCAAGATGATGCCGTCGCTCGCTACCTGGCTCTCCGGGCAGCTCGGCATCTTCCAGACCCACGTCTCCTGCGACATCGTGGCCGCCTGCGCGGGCTTGCCCTACGGCCTGAGCGAGGCGGTGCGCGTGCTCCAGGAGGTGGAGCGTCCCGTCCTCGTCGTGTGCGGAGAGAAGTTCTCCGACAAGATCGGCACGGTGCGCACCTCCCGCATGATCTTCGGCGACGGCGCGGCCGCCCTCGTGATCGCGCCCGCGCCCGCGGGAGCCGCCCCCGACGTCGAGGTGCTGCAGACATACGCGAGCGGTCCCATGTCGGAAGTGGACTCGATCATCTGGCCCAATCCCGAGTTCGACAACAACATCACCGTCTACGGGCCGGAGGTGCGCGCCCTCGTGAAGCGCTACCTCGGGCAGATGCTGGGTGAGCTCCGCGCCCTGCCTCATCCGGACGGGAAGAGCGGCGGCTCCCTGCTCGACGCGGTGGACCTCGTGGTGCCGCACCAGGCGAACAAGACCATGGTGGTGAGCATCGCGGAGGCGGCGGGGGTCTCCGCCGATCGCCTCTACTTCAATATCGACAAGGTGGGGAACACCTCGTCGGCGAGCATTCCCATCGCGCTGCACGACGCGGTGAGGGAAGGGGTGATCGACCGGCCCATGCGCATCTTCGCTCCCGGCTTCGGCGCCGGCGCGGTGGGCGGCTACGCGGTGCTCCGCGTCGACCCCGCTGTGGTTGCCTAGCCGCCCCCGCTCGCTCACGTGAAGCTCGGCGTCTCTCTCAACGCGCAACACCCGGCCGCCGACGATCCGCCGCCAGACCTCGGCGAAGGGCGCGTAGGCGATTGACCTCGACACACGGGAGAGAGAGTCCATTGGTGAACGTGCTCGTGACGATGCCCTTCTCGGATCGCCTGCTCGACCCCCTGCGCGCCGTGTCGCCCCAGCTCCGGATCACGCGGGAGGCCGCCGATCGCGCCGACTATTCGGCCACGGACGTCCTGTACACGGGAGCGCCTCCGCGCGATCTCTCGCGGGCGGGCGGGCTCAAGTGGGTGCAGGTGCACATGGCGGGCGTGAACACGCTCCTCGACCATCCCCTCTACACGGACACCTCCGTCCTCCTCACCACCACGAGCGGTGTGCACGCCGCGACCATCGCGGAGTACGCCATCACCGTGCTCCTCGCCCTCGCCCATCGCGTGCCCCGCATGGTCGAATGGCAGGCCAGGGGGACCTGGCCGCCCGACAAGGACCGGTGGTCCCTGTTCGTGCCCACGGAGATGCGTGGGTCCACACTCGGCATCATCGGCTACGGGAGCATCGGCCGCGAGCTCGCCCGCATCGCCAAGACGGCGTTCGGCATGAGCGTTCTCGCGTGCAAGCGCGATCCGTCCCGCCGGGAGGATTCGGGCTACGCGCTACCCGGCACGGGCGACCCCGAGGGCGCGTTGCCCGACGCGTGGTTCTCACCCGAGAAGCTTTCGGATCTCCTCGCCCGCTCCGACGCCGTGGTGATGTGCGCGCCGCTCACCCCGGAGACCGAGCGCATGATCGGCGCCGCTGAGCTCCGCGCCATGAAGCCATCCGCCTACTTCGTCAACGTCGGACGGGGCGCCACCGTGGACGAGGCCGCGCTGGCCCGGGCCCTTGCGGACAAGCGCATCGCCGGCGCGGCCATCGACGTGTTCGCCGAGGAGCCGCCGCCCGTCCGCCATCCCTTCTACGAACTCGACAACGTCATCGTCTCGCCGCACGTGTCGGGCTTCCTGCCGAGCTACGACGAGCGCTGCGTCGAGCTCTTCGCGGAGAATCTCCGCCGCTCCCTGGCCGCGGCGCCGCTCTTGAACCTGGTCGATCGCGCCAAGGGCTACTAGGCCGCCCGCGTGCCCCGCGCGACGGAGCGTCCCATCCGCCTCGAGGCGGCCGCCGGCGGCGCGGGCGGCAGCTGGTATGTCCTCCTCGAAGGGCTGGCGCGGCTCGTGCGCGACGTTCATCCCTGGATCGATCTGCACGTGGTGGAGGGTGGAGGCGTGATGAATCACGCCGACGTGGGGGCCGGCCGGATCCCCGTGGCCATCCTCAATCCGCCCATGACGGTGGCGGCGCGGACGGGCCGGGCTCCCTTCGACCATCCGCTGGCCGATCTCCGCGTGGGCGTGGCCAATCTTACCGTCAACCATTTGCAGCTCGTGGTCGGCCGCGATGTGCCCCTCGCCGGGCTCCGCGACTGGACGGCGCGGCGCCATCCCTTGCGCGTGCCCGTCGATCGCGTGGGGACGGTGGATCGTCTCGTGTTCGAGCTGACTCTGGAGCAGATCGGCCTCACGCGGGCCGCCCTCGAGAGCTGGGGCGGTGCCCTCGTGCCCGCGGACAACTACCACCAGCAGCTGAGCCTCTACCGGGACGGCAAGGTGGACGCGCTCTGGCAGTTCATGGGCATCCCGTCGCCTTCGATCCAGGAGGCGCACGCTGCCCGCCCTATCAAGCCGCTCGCTCTTCCGCCGGACCTGATCGCCCGCCTCGTCCAGCTCGGGTGGTCGGCGGCGGAGCTGCCCACGGGCGCGTATGGCGTGGTGACGTCGCCGGTGCCCACGGTATCCATGGGAACCTCCCTCGGTTTCCACGCCGCGGTGCCCGCGGAGGTGGTCTTCGCCATCACCGCCGCCATCTGCGACAACGCGGCGCGCGTGAGCGCCATCCATCCCGCCGCGGCGGCTTTCGATCCGGCTCGCGCGCACCTCGACCCGGGCGGACCGCTACACGAGGGAGCCGCGCGCTACTTTGAGGCGAGAGGGGCCGAGGTCAGGTCCTAACGTAGCGTCATCGCTTTCGGTCTTGTCGGATCAAGTCGACTCCGAGAGACCGGTGGGGGCGCTGACGGGCGCGGATAGCGGCAGCCCGCGTGGCAATATCCGATCGGCTTACTCACGTGCCCTCCGCGAGCACCCGCTGCGCTTCCTGCTCGACCGATACACCGCGAAGACGCGCCTGTGGCCGCAGCCGCTCGACCACCTCGTCATCGAGGTTCCGGATGATGATCGTCGCCATGGTAGTGGTTCGGCTATTTGGCGGCGACGCCCGCAATTTCCACGAAGTACTTGGGGGCGGCGAGGCGCGCTTCCACCGTGGCGCGGGCGGGCGGGTTCGCCGGGTCCATCCACGAATCCCACACGCTGTTCATGTCGTCGAAGTAGCGCATGTCGGCGAGCCAGATGGTGGCGGAGAGAAGCTTGGACTTGCTGCTGCCCGCGGCGGCGAGGAGCTCGTCAAACTTCTTGAGGATCTGCTGGGTCTGACCCTTGACGTCCGTGGCCGCGTCGCTGGCGATCTGGCCGGCGATGTAGATGGTGTCGCCGTGGACGACGGCGGCGCTCAGACGCTTCCCAGGCTGTATCCGGTTGATGCTCATCTGGAGTGTTCTCCTTGTAGGCTGCCCCTCACCCTACCCTCTCCCCAGAGGGGAGAGGGATTCCGGGGGGAGAGGGCAGGGTGAGGGGATGGTTCACGGATTCGCGTAGTGCTGCATGATGTACCCGGCAATGCTGTGGCGCGAGGGCCGATTGGGCAGCGCATGGCCGGGGAACCACCGCGCGTC
>DASYQB010000244.1:0-6385 GCA_036005985.1 Candidatus Methylomirabilota bacterium
CGTCTAGCATCTCGAAGCGCCATGGACCCCATCCCGCCCTTCGAGAGCGCCCCCAAGCCGGAAGACATCCGCTTCCTCGAAGACCAGCTCTACGCCTACAACGTCGAGCGGACGGGAGTCGACGACGGGCGATGGCTCACCGTCTTCGTCCGCGACGACAGTGGACGGATCGCCGCCGGCCTCCACGGCTGGACGTGGGGCGGCGGCGCGAAGGTTCAGGCCCTCTGGGTACGCCAGGACCTTCGTGGCCATGGATACGGCACGCGTCTGCTCGCCGCCGCGGAAGCGGAGGCTCGAGCGAGAGGCTGCGACCGGATTCGCCTCGACACCTTCGCCTTCCAGGCGCCGCTCTTCTACCAGAAGCACGGTTACGAGATCATCGGCGAGGACACCGACACGCTGTTGGAGCACAAGCATTTCCGGCTGAGGAAGCGGCTCTAAGCCTCTCCCCCACGGCGGGGGAGAGGGGATCTGGAGGAGCACATGCGAGTACTTGTTACGGGGGCGGCGAGCGGTATTGGACGGGCGACGTGTCTCCGGCTGGCGCGCGACGCGAAGGCGCGAGGCGGCACCGCCAGGATTGCTGCGGTGGATCTTGGGCCCTCGCCCGGGCTCGATAGCCTCCTCGCGGAGCTCAAGAGCCTGGCCGCCGAGGCACTGCCGGTCCATGCCGACATGAGCTCGGCCGAGGCTCCGGCCCGCGCCGTGAGCGAAGCCGTGACCAGCTTCGGCGGGCTCGACGGCATCGTGAGCAATGCCGGGATCAACCGCCCGGGCGCGCTCATGGAGTACGCCCTCGCGGACTGGGACGCCATGTTCGCCGTCAACACGCGGGCCACGTGGCTGCTCGCCAAGGCGGCCTACGCTTCCCTCAAGGCCTCGCACGGCGCCATCGTGGCCATCGCCTCCATGTCAGGCAGCAATGCCCACGCGAACCTCGGCGCCTACGGACCGAGCAAAGCCGCCGTCATCATGCTCGTCAAGGTGCTGGCCCAGGAGCTCGGGCGCGACGGCGTTCGCGTCAACTCGGTCTCTCCCGGCATGGTGCGCACAGGCATGACCGCCAAGGTTTACGCCGACCAGCGCGTGGCCGCCGATCGAGATGCCCTCGTCCCGCTCGGCCGCGTCGCCACCCCGGAGGACATGGCTGATGTCGTGGCCTTCCTCCTCGGACCCGACGCCCGCTACATCAACGGCCACGACCTCGTGGTGGACGGTGGCGTGGCGGGGAATTTCCTCGGCCGCCTGCCCGGGCTCCAGCAGATCACGCGTAGCTGATGTGGTAGCATCGCCAGAAATCCACCAAAGGAGCCCTCCGTGACCGTCAAGCTCGGCATGTTCACCATGCCCTTTCACCATCCCGACCGCGACTACGGGGCCCTCCTCGCCGAGGACCAGGAAGCCATCGTGCTCGCCGATCGCCTGGGCTTCAGCGAGGCGTTCGTGGGCGAGCACTTCAGCTCTTTCAGCGAGCGCATCACCTCGCCCTTGATGTTCTTCGCCACCGTGATCAATCGCACCAAGCAGATCCGCTTCGGCACGGGCGTGCTCAATTTGCCCCAGAGCCACCCCGTCACGGTGGCCGCGCACGCCGCCATGTTCGATCAGCTCTGCCAGGGGCGCTTCATCATGGGCATCGGGCCGGGCGGGCTGGTCAGCGACCTCGAGATCTTCGACATCGGCCAGGCCGAGCTGCGGCCCCAGATGGTGATCGAGTCCATCGAGACCGTGCTCAAGCTCTGGGCGCAGGACCCGCCCTACGAGATCGACGGAAAGTTCTGGAAGATCTCCCTGACCAAGGGCATCTGGCCAGACTTCAAGGTGGGCTACATCCCGCGTCCGTACCAGAAGCCGCATCCGCCCATCGCGCTCTCTCTCATCACGCCCAATTCGAGCAGCGGTAAGACGGCGGGCGAGCGCGGCTGGATCCCCGTCTCCGGGCAGTTCTTCCACAAGCGGTATCTGCGCGGGCACTGGGAGAAGTACGTGGAAGGCTGCGAAGCGGTGGGGCGACGACCCGACCCCGACATCTGGCGAGTCTCGCGGAGCATCCTCGTCACTGAGACGGACACCCAGGCCGAGGATTACCTGGCCGATCCCCACAACGGCCTCTCGTTCTACTACACCTTCTTCCACCACAGCTTCTCGCAGGGGCGCAAGGCGCTGTTCATGCTCAAGCCGGACATCGAGGTGCCCGACGAGGACATCACCATGGACACCATCAAGCGGGCGCTGATCATCGCGGGCAGCCCCCGTCGCGTGCTCGATCAGCTGGTGGCGCTCCGCGAGGAGACGGGCCATTTCGGCACGCTCCTGATGGGCGGCCACGACTGGGACAAGCCCGCGCTCTGGAAGCGCTCCATGGAGCTGCTCGCCAATGACGTGATGCCGAAGTTCTCGGCGCACGCCGCGGCCACGCCCGCTCGCGTGTAGCCCGAGCACTCAGGAGCGCGGCGGAAGGCAGTTCAAACGGAGGCCACGACCCATGGCACCTCCTCCCGATGGTCGCGGATACACCGCGGGACGGTTCGCTCTCGAGGTCGCGGGCTCCAGCGTCGGCTCCCTGAAGAAATTCAGTGGCATGGCCATGGAGGCCGACGTCGTGGCGAGCGGCCCCGGGCCCGGCAACGCGGAGAAGAAGCACGTGGCGACCGTCAAGTGGACGGCGGGCAAGGCCACGGTGGGCATGGGCATGGGCCAGGGCATGTACGGCTGGATCAAGCAGTCGTTCGACAAGGGGGCCGAGCCCAAGAACGGCCGGCTGATCTCGGGCGACGTCAACTACAAAGCGCAGTCGGCCCTCGACTTCGAGGGCGCGCTGATCACGGAGGTAACCGTCCCCAAGCTCGACGGCTCGAGCAAGGACGCGGCGTACTTCGACATCACCTTCGAGGCCGAACGCGGCCGCTGGTCGAAGGCGCAAGGCGAGGACATCCGCGCCAAGCCCGGTCCGAAGGAGAAGGCGTGGTTGCGCTCGAACTTCCGGGTCGAGCTCGGCCACCTGCCCTGCTCGCGGATCGCGTCGGTGGACTCGTTCACCTGGACGTGCGCGATCGGGGTAGATCGAACCGGTATCTCCCGCGAGCCGACCAGGCACCCGGCGAAGGTCACGGTGCCCGACCTCGCGTTGACCATCTCGACGGCTGATCTTCAGCCGTGGGCGGAGGCGGCCAAGAAGTGGTTCGTCGACGGCCAGCACCTCGAGACGGACGAGATGGACGGACGCATCGTCTTCCTCGGTCCCGACCTGAAGGAGGAGCTCGGCGAGATCAGCCTCAAGAACGTCGGCCTCAAGAAGTTCTCGAACGACGACGAGGACGCGATCTCCATGAAGACCGCTCGCTTCAAGGTCGAGCTGTACGTCGAAAGGATGACCTTCCAGATCGCCCAGTACGACGCCTGATCCCCCCGCCACCTCTCTGCGCGGTCCCGGCGGCGGGACACACTCCTAGTAGAGGTGGCAGGCGACGAGCCGGCCGCTCTCGAGCCGCAACGGTGGCTCTTCGGTCGCGCACTGGGGAAGGACATAGGGGCAGCGCGGGTGGAAGCGGCAGCCGCTCGGAGGATCGAGCGGGCTCGGCACCTCGCCCGCCAGGACCACATCCTCCGTCTTCGCGTCGAAGTCTATAGGCAGGGCCGCGGCAAAGAGCGCCTTCGTGTACGGGTGCTTGGGCTCGAGCGCGATCGCTTCCGCGTCGCCCAGCTCCACGATCTTGCCCAGGTACATCACCGCGATGGTGTGGCTCATGTGGGCCACCGCGGCGAGATCGTGGGAGATGAAGAGATACGAGACACCCAGGCGCATCTGGAGATCGCGCAGGAGGTTGAGGATCTGCGCGCGGATGGACACGTCGAGAGCGGACACCGGCTCGTCGAGCACGATGAGCTTCGGCGACAGGGCGAGGGCCCGCGCGATGGCGATGCGCTGGCGCTGCCCGCCCGAGAACTCATGGGGAAAGAGATCAGCGGCGCGCGCGGGAAGTCCCACGAGATCCAGGAGCTCCCGCACCCGGTGGCGACGCCCGGCCGCGTCCGACGGCTCGTTGATCACCAGCGGCTCGGCGATGATGGTTTCCACGCGCATGCGCGGATCGAGCGAGGCGTACGGATCCTGGAACACCGCCTGGATGGCGCGGCGGTAACGGCGTCGCTCCTCGGTACCCTGCGCGCGGATGTTCTCGCCCGCGAAGCGAATCTCTCCCGCGGTTGGCGACTCCAGGCCGAGGATCAGCTTGGAGGTGGTCGTCTTGCCGCAGCCCGATTCGCCGACCAGTCCGAGCGTCGCTCCGACCTCCAGCGTGAATGACACGGAGTCAACCGCCCGCACCAGTCCCGCCGACAGGCCCAGCATCCCCGCGCGCACCGGGAAGTGCTTGGTCAGGTCCATGACCTCGAGGAGAGGCAACGCCCTCTTACCTCCGCCCCGTCATGCCGTGGCGTGCAGCCAGCAGCGGCTCACCTGCCCCGGGGCCACCGCGAATTCCGGGGGCGCCTCGATGCGGCAACGCTCCATGACGTGCGGACAGCGCGGGGCGAAGGCGCAGCCGGCGGGAAGCCGGGCGAGGTCGGGCGGCTGGCCCTCGATGGCCGTGAGCCGGTTCAGCCGGGCGCCGAGCCGCGGAATCGATTCGAGGAGCGCCCGCGTGTACGGATGGGCGGGCGACGTGAAGATCTGTCGCACCGGCCCCGCCTCGACGATGCGCCCCGCGTACATCACCGCCACCCGGTCGCAGATCTTCGAGACGATGCCCAGGTTGTGGGTGATGAAGATCATGGCGAGGCCGTGCTTCTGCTGCAGCTCCTCGAGGAGCTGGAGGTACTGCGCCTGGATGGTCAGATCGAGGCTGGTCGTCGGCTCGTCGGCGATGAGGAGCCGCGGCGGCGCCGCGATGGCCATCGCGCCGACCACGCGTTGGCGCATGCCGCCGGACAGCTGATGGGGAAAGGCGCGGAGGCGCTCCGCGGGCGACGGAATGCGCACGGCCGCGAGCAGCTCCGCGGCTCGCTCCTGGAGGGCCCGTCCGCGGAGCCCGTGATACATGGACACGGGTTCACGCACCTGTCTCCCGATCGAGAAGACCGGGTTGAGCGAGGACATCGGATCCTGCAGGATCATGCCCACCTTGCGCCCACGGAGACGCTGCATCTCCTGCTCGCTCTTGGTCAGGAGATCCTCGCCGTCGAGCAGCACGGACCCGCCCACGATGCGCGCGGCCGGCTTCGGGACCAGCCGCACGATGCTGAGACAGGTCATGCTCTTGCCTGATCCCGACTCGCCGACCAACCCGAGGGTCTCGCCCGCCGACACCGAGAACGACACGCCGTCCACGGCTTTGATGGTGCCCCAGCGGGTGACCAGATGCGTGTGAAGGTCCCTGACTTCGAGGACGGGGGGCATGGAGCTCAGTCGGGGTTGTCGGATCCCCTCGCCCCCGGAGGGGAAGAGGGAAAGGGTGAGGGGGACCAAGGCTGTCTCATCGCGCTCAGAGCTGGCGCAGCTTCGGGTCGAAGGTGTCGCGGAGCCAATCGCCGAGAAGGTTGAAGGCGAGCACCACGAGCAGGATGGCCAGCCCGGGAAACATGGACACCCACCACGCGCTGGTCACGAACTCGCGGCCTTCCGCGATCATGGAGCCCCAGGCCGGGGTGGGCGGCGGGATGCCCGCGCCGAGGAAGGACAGCGACGCCTCCACGATGATCACGTAGCCGATCTGCAGCGTGACGAGCACGACGAGCGTGTTGAGGGTGTTGGGAAAGAGATGCCGCGTGATGATGCGGCATGCGCCCGCGCCGGCGAGCCTGGCCTGGGCGATGAAGTCGAGATGCATCAGGGTCAGGACCTGGCCGCGGATCACGCGGGCGTAGCGGGCCCACAGGATCACCGCGATGGCCACCACCACGTTGGTGAAGCTCGGCCCCACGGTCACGGCGAGGATCAGCGCGAGGAGAATGACGGGAAAGGACATGGTGGCATCGGTCATGCGCATGAGTGCGGCGTCCACGCGCCCGCCGTAGTAGCCGGCAACCAGGCCGACCGCCGCCCCGAATGCGCTCGCCACCAGCACCGTCACCACCCCCGCGGTCAGCGACACTCGCGAGCCCCAGACGATGCGCGAAAGCATGTCGCGACCGAGTCGGTCAGTCCCCAGCGCATGCTTCCAGCTCCCCCCCTCCTCCCACACGGGCGGCTTGAAGCGGTCCCGGAGCGACTGATCGTGCGGGTCGGCCAGGCGCAGTAGCGGCGCGAGGAGAGCGAGAAGCACGAAGACGGCGATGATCCCCAAGGAGACATAGGGAATGTTGCGACTCCGGGCCTCGGGCGCCGCCGAGGCGGCGACCTCGGAAAGCACGAGCGCGCCGCCCTCGGCGTCACCGGGCATAGCGG
>DASYQB010000245.1:0-7022 GCA_036005985.1 Candidatus Methylomirabilota bacterium
TTCTGAAGGCGCTGCGACCGTTCGTTTCGCCGGCCGTCATGGCCCAGCCGGAGAAGGGGGGACCGAAGGCCAACCCGATGGTGGATGAGAACGCGCGAGTCCGCACCATGGTGTCGCTCCTCTTCACCTACCGGGATCTGAGCGACGCGGACCTCGGGCGCTACGTGAGCTTCCTCGAGTCGCCCACCGGGCGGTGGTTCACCCGGATCGTCCAGTCCGCTTTCCTCACCTCACTCGACCCGTTCGATCAACCAAAGCCTGCCCGCGCCCGCGGCGCGGTGATGAAACGTCCCCGCGTATCCGAGGCGGCCGTGGCCGCGGACTCGAGCGATTGACTCCTCCCGAGCCCCTCGACGAGGACCGGACTCTGGACAGCTCGATCTTCAGAAGGCCCCCGGAGACCACGAACGCAGAATCGGGTCCCGCCGACACGGGCCGATCCCGGAGACCACGCTTCCATGGCGACGCCGGCACCCTCTTCGGTATCCACGTCGTCAACGTGCTCCTGACTCTGGTGACCCTCGGCGTCTACTACGTCTGGGCCAAGACCCGGGTCCGCCACTACGTGTTCGGCCAGACCGCGATGGAAGGCGATCGCTTCGCCTATCACGGCGCGGGCACTGAGCTGCTTCTGGGCACCCTCAAGGCCGCTCTCGTCTTCGGCCTTCCCGTCCTGGGACTGAACCTCGTCCGCGACGTTTTCGAGGTGCCAGACCCCGTCAAGGCCGCGGCGGGAGTGCTGGCTGGTGCGCTCGTCTTCGTCTTCCTGCCCGTCGCCCTCGTGGGCGGCCGTCGCTACCGGCTCAGCCGCACCTCGTGGCGAGGCATCCGTTTCTCCTTTCGCGGCCACGTGAGGGATCTGATCAAGATCTTCATGAGGGGCGGTCTCCTCACCACCGTCACCCTCGGCTTCTACACTCCCTTCTTTCAGGTGAATCGGCAGGCCTTCCTCGTCACGCATTCCTACTTCGGCAGCCGGCGGCTCGAGTTCACGGGGCGCGGCCAGGATCTCTTCTCGCCCTTCATGGTGGCGGTACTCCTGACGTTGCCCACTCTCGGCCTGGGATGGGTCTGGTATGTCGCGCACAAGCGCCGCTACTTCTGGGACCATACCCGCTTCGACACGGCGAGATTCGGCTGTAGCGTGACAGGGAAGGCCCTCCTTGCTCTCTGGGCGATCAATCTGCTTGCGCTTGTGGGCACTCTCGGTCTGGCCTGGCCGTGGGTGCGTGTCCGCAACATCCGGTTCGCCTTCAGTAACCTGACCTTGATCGGCCCGCTCGACCTCGGTCGCATTCAGCAGCAGGCTCAGCATGCTTCGCCCTTCGGCGAAGGGCTGTCGGGCTTCTTCGACTCAGGCTTCGATCTGGCCTAGCGGCTCGCTCATGATGCGTTCGCCATGGCCGGCCTTCTACCTCGACGGCAAGACAGCCGTCCGCCACACCGCGACGCTCCGGCTCATGCGCGAGGGCCTCGAGATCTCCACCGGAAACGGCTGGACCTGCCGGTGGCTCTATCGGGAGATCCGGCAGACTCAGGGCTTCTACCCGGGGGAGGTAGTTCGCCTCGAGCGGGGCGGCGTGCACCCCGAAGTGCTGGTGGTGTCCGCGGTGGAATTCCTGACCAGTCTCCGCAAGGCCGCTCCAGACTTGGGCCGCCGCTTCCACGACCCCACGCGCCGAGCAACCCGGCGGCGCCTCACAGTCCTGGCCGGCGCCGGCGTGATCGCCGCTAGCCTGGGCATCTATCTCTGGGGAATCCCCATCCTCGCCGCGCTGGCCGCGACGTTCGTGCCCGTGTCCTGGGAGGAGCGCGTCGGTCAGTCTGCCCTCTCCCAATTTGCTCCGCCGGGAAGGCACTGCAGCGATCCGCAGCTCCGGGCGGCCGTGAACGAGGTCCTGGAGACCCTCACCGCGCCTGCCCCGCGGTCGCCCTACGCGCTCCGCGTCTCCGTGGTCAACACGCCACTCGTCAACGCCATCGCCGTTCCCGGCGGTCACATCGTGGTCTTCCGAGGTCTCCTCGAGCGGACACGCAGCCCCGAGGAGCTCGCGGGTGTCCTCGCCCATGAGCTCCAGCATGTGCTGCGGCGACACGCGACGCGGGCCATGCTCCAGGGAGCTTCGATGGGCCTCCTGCTCGCCACCATCAGCGGTGACGCCACCGGTCCTCTCGCGTACGGACTGGGAGCCGCGCGGGCTCTCGGTGACCTCAGCTACTCGCGGCAGGCAGAAGGCGAAGCCGACGCGGACGGAATGAAGATGCTGCTGGAGGCCCAAGTCGACCCCGCCGGGATGATCGATTTCTTCGAAGTGCTCGCCAAGGAGGAAGGCGCCCGCCCCGCCGGCTTCAAGTACCTCTCCAGTCACCCCATGGCCGACGATCGCCTCGCCCGGCTCAAGAACGTGGCGTCGGGGCAGCGAGGCACGCCCGTCAAGTTATTGCCCGGTACGGACTGGTCTAGGCTGAGCAAGCTCTGCTAGTCGGCCGCGCGCACACGCCACTCGATACGGGCGTCGCCCTCGTCGAGACGGCGGCGCACCTCGAGCCGCAAATGGCGGTTGTGCACGGACAGTGCGCCTTCCCACAGCGCGTTCCAGGAATGGAAGACGGCCCCGCTCGGCGCCGTCACTCCGTGCATCAGTCGCCACGTATGCTGGCGCACCACGACCTCGTCGCCCTCGCGCGTCCACTCGACGCGATCGCCCTGCGCGTGGCCCATGCCGACCAGATAGTCCGCGAAGTCCTCGGCACGGTTGTTCTTGACACCCAGCAGCTCCGCCGTCTCGACGTAGTACTGCATGCCGATGAGGGTTCCCGTCACTCCTCCCAAGTGTTTCGCTTCCGCCTCGCCGAACGTCTCGGTGAGCACGGGCAAGATGGTGCGCACGTAGTCCATGGCATAGTTGCGCACGATTTTCCGGAAGCGCTCGGCCGGCCAGTCCGCGCCCTCCAGCCGGGGCGCACGGGCGGGATCGAAATCGGGCCCGTCTTCCCCCGGAGCGAAGCGCAGCCGCTCCTCGGGGGCGAGGTCGTGATCGTACTCGAGGTAGTAGCCCTCGAGCCCGGGTTGGCCGTCGGTGGTCTGCTTGGTGCAGACGAAGCCCAGGCGCGGATTGCCAAGGGAGACCCCGTTGTGGGCATGCCAGCCGCGAAGCATGGCCCGCGAGACCTCGCTCGGCACGCCACAGATGGCGGCGCCCTCGTAGATCCAGCGCGGCGGCACATAGCGCACCCACGCCTTGGTGTCCGACTCGTACATGTACTCCACACGCACCCCGCCCAGATGATTGGACAGGTAGTGGTACTGCGCACAGGCCACGGCGTGGGGTAGCTTCGAAAGCCCGAGCTTGACGAGGCCCGGCAGGAACTTCTCCAGGTGCTGGCGCCGGAAAGTGCGGAAGAGCAGCTCGGCCGCATCGGCGCCGCTGCGCCGGCTCACCGTGGTGAGGATCAGTCCCGTGAGATAGGCGTGGTAGAGGATCTCCACAGCCCGGTACCCTCGCGAGATCACCTCAGACATGGCGACATCTTACGCTGGGGGCCCTCCGGCATGTCGCTCCCCGAATTCAGCCTGCTGGCCAGTCGATCGGGCTGACCATTCCGCTATCGTGCTGGGGCGGGCCGACGAACTGATTCAGTAACGGTACGAGGGCGGCGGAGCGCTGGCGCGAGTTGGCCGGCGCGTATACACTCCCCCTGTGACTCCGTCCCAGGACCTGATCGGCGCTTCGCCGCGGCGCAAGGAAGACCGGCGGCTCATCACCGGTACCGGACGTTACGTGGATGATCTCAGGCACCCGGACATGCTCCACATGGTCGTGGTGCGCAGCCGCCATGCTCACGCCCGCATCATCAAGATCGCCGTGGAGACGGCCAGGGCCGTGCCCGGCGTGGCTGCGGTGCTCACCGTGCCCGACCTGCCCGAGATCAAGCGCTCCATGCCCGCCGCCTATGGCGGCAGTTACAAGGGCCGCGCCTTCGAGGTGCCCGTGCTCGCCCACGAGCGCGTGCGCTATGTGGGCGAGGGCGTGGCCATCGTGCTTGGAGACAGCGCCTATGCCGCGGCGGACGGCGCGCAGGCCGTGGAGATCGAGTACGAGCCGCTGCCTGTCGCGTCCGATACGGAAGCCGCAGTGAGCGCGCAGCCGCCCATTCACGAATGGGTCGACAACACCACCCTGCCCGTGGGCGCGCACTTCGGCGACGTGGAGAAGGGGTGGGCCCAGTGCGACGTGGTGGTGAGCGAGCGGATCCGCCACGCGCGCATCGCCGGCGCGGCTCTGGAGACGCGCGGCGCCCTCGCCTATGCCGACCCGGGTACGGGCACCCTCACCATATGGTCCTCGACCCAGAATCCGTATTCCCTCCGCGATTCGCTGGCCGCGGTGCTCGAGATGGACACGGAGCAGATCCGCGTGATGGTACCCGACGTGGGCGGCGGCTTCGGCCCCAAGGGCTCGATCTATCCGGAGGAGATGCTCGTGGCGGCGGCCGCCCTCAAGACGGGACGGCCGGTGAAGTGGATCTCCGGACGCGGCGAAGACCTCATGACGAGCGGGCACGACCGCGACCAGGTGCACGAGGCGCGGGTGGGCTTCAAGAGCGACGGGACCATCGTGGCGGTGGAAGATTCGTTCCTCGCCGACGTGGGTGCCTACCCGATCGAAGGGGAAGGCCTCACTCTCAACACCGTGAACCACTTCTGCGCGCCCTATCGCGTGGCCAACTTCAGGAGCGCGGGCAAGAGCGTGGTGACCAACAAGACGCTCAACGGCGCCTATCGCGGCGCGGGCCGGCCCGAGGCCAACTTCGTCATGGAGCGCCTCATGGACATCGGGGCGCGCCGGCTTCGCCTGGATCCGGCCGAGCTGCGCCGTCGCAACCTGGTGCAGCCGAGGGAGATGCCCTACAAGCCCGGCCTCGTCTACAAGGACGGCTCGCCCATCGCCTACGACCCCGCGGATTTTCCCGCGTCGTTCGACCGCGCGCTGAGCACCCTGGGCCACCACGAGTGGCGCAGGCGCCAGAAGGAGCAAAGACACGGCTCACGTCGCCTCGGCATCGGTGTGTCCTGCTACGCGCAGGGCTCCGGTCTCGGCCCGTACGAAGGCGCCACGGTGCGGGTGGACCCGAGCGGCAAGGTGTACGTCTTCATCGGCGTGACGGCGCAAGGCCAGGGCCACGCGACGACCCTGGCGCAGATCGCCGCCGACGAGCTGGGCGCCGACTTCGACGACGTCATCGTGCAGGCGGGCGACACGACACAGTTCCCCTTCGGCATGGGCACGGGAGGCAGCCGAGTCATGGCCAACTCCGGCCCCGCGGTGGCCCAGACCGCGCGCGAGGTGAAGCAGAAGGCGCAGGCGGTGGCCGCCGAGCTGCTGGAAGCCGCGCCGGCGGACATCCGCATCGAGCGGGGCAAGGCGTACGTGGTGGGAGTGCCGAGCAAGAGTGTCACCCTCGGGCGGTTGTCGCTGGCCGCCATCAAGTCGAAGGCCCTCAAGCCGCTCGGCGAGCCGGGACTCAACGCCTGCACCTACTTCTATCCCGCCACCGTCACGTGGGCCTTCGGCACCCAGGCCGCGGTGGTGGAGGTGGACATCGAATCCTGCCACGCGCGCCTCCTCGCCTACACCGTGGTGCACGATCCCGGACGCGCCATCAATCCCGCCATCGTCGAGGGGCAGCTCCAGGGTGGCGCGGTGCAAGGGCTGGCGGCCGGCCTCATGGAGGAACTGGTCTACGACGAGGCGGGCCAGCTCGTTACGGGCACCTTCATGGACTACGCGATTCCCAAGTGCGACGACGTGCCGTCGATATCCGTGGCCCTCACCGAGCACCGCTCGGTCATCAACCAACTCGGCGTCAAGGGCGTGGGGGAAAGCGGGGCCATCCCGGGCGCCGCGGCCATCGTCAACGCGATCGAGGACGCACTAGCCGAGTTCAACGTGGTTCTGCGCGAAGGCCCCGCCACGCCTTCACGCATCTGGCAAGCCCTCCAGGACGCCCGCCAGAACCCCTCGCCCCCAAAGGGGGAGAGGGCAGGGTGAGGGGGCGCACGAGCCGCGCGTGAAAGACAAGAAGCCGTCGCCCTCCACCATCGTCCTCCTCGTCCGGCACGGTCTCACCCCCACCACCGGCATGAAGCTGCCCGGCCGCGCGCGCGGGCTCCACCTCTCCGAGGAAGGCCGCCGCCAGGCCGAGACCGCGGCCGCCCGCATCGCCAAGCTCGAGAAAGTGGTCGCCATCTACTCCTCACCGCTCGAGCGCGCGCGCGAGACGGCGGGCATCATCGCCAAGGCGCGGAACATGGCGGTGCGTATCGAGCGCGGCCTCCTCGAGGTGGACATCGGCAAGTGGACGGGCCTTGCTCTCAAGGACGCCGCGGCCAAGCCCGAGTGGAAGGCGGTGCAGCAGCACCCGAGCGGTTTTCGCTTTCCGGGCGGCGAGTCCTTCACGGAGATGCAGGCGCGCGTGACCGGCGCCATCGCGCGCATGGTGGCCCGGCACACGGGGAAGATCATCGTGGCCGTCTCGCACGCCGATCCCATCAAGGCCGCGGTGGCCCACGCCATCGGCACGCCTCTCGATCTCTTCCAGCGCATCGGCATCGGCACCGCGTCGATCAGCGTGCTCGCCTATAGCCTGTCGAGCAGCGCTGCCCTCACCGTCAACTCCATGGATGGCGACCTCGCCCGCATAGGGATCAAGTGAGCCAGTCCTTCGACTTCGAGCAGCCGGACTTTTTCACGGCGGGGGCCATCGGCAAGCCGGGCGAGCGCGTCTTCTACCTGCAGGCGCGCGAGAAGGGCTCGCTCATCACCCTCAAGTGCGAAAAGGGACAGGTGAAGTCGCTCGGCGACTATCTTGCCGGTCTGATCACCAAGCTCGGTGCGCCCAAGGGCAAGGTGCCTGCCGACATGGATCTTCTCGACTTCGCCGAGCCGGCGTGGATCGTGTCCACCCTCGGGGTGGGCTACGACGACGACCACGACCGCATCATCGTGGAGGCGCACGAG
>DASYQB010000246.1:0-5489 GCA_036005985.1 Candidatus Methylomirabilota bacterium
CGCCGCCCGCGTCTTTTCGCACCAAACTCTCGTCGAGCTCGCCCAGCACGCGACGGTGCCGGTGATCAACGCGCTGAGCGACTACGAGCACCCGTGTCAGGCCATGGCCGACTTCTTCACGCTGTGGGAGCGCGGCATCGAGTTGGATAATCTCGAGATGGCCTGGGTCGGCGACGGCAACAACATGTGCCACTCCCTCCTCTTTCTCGCTGCCCTCACCGGGGTGAAGATGCGCGTGGCCTGCCCGCCCGGCTTCGACCCCGACCCCGCCGTGCTCGCGGCCTGCCGGGATCTCGGGAGCCAGGTGCGCCTGACCACCGAGCCGACAGAGGCGATGGAGGGAGCCCAGGTGGTCTACACCGACGTGTGGATCAGCATGGGACAGGAGGCCGAGCGGGAGCGCCGCCTCGAGAGCTTCCAGCGCTATCAGCTCAATCCCACCCTCCTCCGCTACGCGCCTCCGGGGGCCCTCGTCATGCACTGCCTGCCCGCCCATCGCGGCGAGGAAATCACCGACGCCGTCCTCGACGGGCCGCAGAGCATCGTCCTCGACCAGGCGGAAAATCGCCTCCACGTGCAGAAGGCGATCATCATGGAACTCCTCGGGGTCGGCCTGTGAGCGTGTCCGCCAAGAAAGTAGTGCTCGCCTATTCCGGCGGCCTCGACACCTCGGTCATCCTCCGCTGGCTGATCGAGACCTACCACTGCGATGTCATCGCGTACTGCGCGGACCTGGGGCAGGGGGAGGAGCTGATTCCCGTGCGCGACAAGGCCCTGCGCACCGGCGCTTCTTCGGTGCACGTCCGCGACCTGCGCGAGGAGTTCGTGCGGGACTTCGTGTTCCCCATGCTCCGGGCCAATGCGATCTACGAAGGCTCCTATCTCATGGGTACCTCGATCGCCCGCCCGCTCATCGCCAAGGCCCAGGTGGAGATCGCCCTCGCCGAAGGGGCGGACGCGGTGAGCCACGGCGCCACCGGCAAGGGCAATGACCAGGTGCGCTTCGAGCTGACCTACGCCGCTCTCGCCCCCGAGCTCACCGTCATCGCGCCGTGGCGGGAGTGGGACCTCAACTCCCGCACCTCGCTCATGGAGTTCGCGCGAAAGCACGACATCCCCGTGCCCGTGACCACCGAGCGTCCCTACTCCACGGATCGCAATCTCTTCCACATCTCCTTCGAGGGCGGCATCCTCGAGGACCCGTGGGTCGAGCCCCCGCCCAAGATGTTCCTCCTCACCAACTCACCGGAGTCCGCTCCTGACGTGCCGGTGTACATCGAGATCGGCTACGAGGGGGGCGATCCGGTGTCGGTGGACGGCCGGTCCCTCGGCCCGGTGGCCCTCCTCGAGACCCTCAACCGCGTGGGAGGCGAGCACGGGATCGGGCGCGTGGACCTGGTGGAGAACCGGTACGTGGGCATGAAATCGCGCGGCGTCTACGAGACGCCGGGGGGGACCATTCTCCACGCCGCCCACCGCGCCCTAGAGTCCTTGACCCTCGATCGTGAGCTCCTGCACTTGCGCGACTCCCTCGTGCCGCGCTACGCGGAGATGATCTACTACGGCTTCTGGTTCGCCCCCGAGCGCGAGGCGCTCCAGGGCCTCATCGATCAGGTGCAGCGCGACGTCACGGGCACGGTGCGGCTCAAGCTCTACAAGGGCACGGTGACGGTGGCCGGCCGTCGGTCTCCCCGCTCGCTCTACCGGACCGATTTCGTCACCTTCGAGGCCGACCGGGTGTACCGGCAAAAGGACGCCGAGGGTTTCATCAACCTCAATGCCCTCCGCCTGAAGATCCGCGCCCTCCGCGACCGCAGCCGGTAGGCCGCGACCGGTCATGCGGGTCCATGTGGCGCTCATGCCTGGCGAGTTCCCCGACTTGAAGCTGGAGGGCCGGGTGGCCCTCGTGGTGGACGTCTTCCGCGCCACCAGCACGGTGGTGGCCGCCTTCGCCGCGGGCTGCGCGCGCGTCATTCCCGTGGCCGATGCCGCGGCGGCCCGCGAGAAGGCGGTGGCCATGGCTCCCGAGCCCGTGCTCCTCGCCGGCGAGCGCGGCGGAGACCCCATCGAAGGCTTCGACCTCGGCAATTCGCCTCTCGAGTGCACGGCGGATCGGGTGGGCGGCCGTACCCTCGTCCTCACCACCACCAACGGCACCAACGCCATGCTCAAGGCCGGGGAGGCCGAGGGGGCGGCCATTGCCGCCCTCACCAATGTCGGGGCGGCCGCGCGGTGGGCGGCGGCCCGCGGCCGTGACGTCACCGTGCTCTGCGCAGGCGAGCAAGGGCGCTTCTCTCTGGAGGACGCGGTGTGCGGCGGGCTCCTCGTCGAACGCCTCCTCGGCGCCGACCCCGAGCTGCAGCTGAGCGATGCCGCGCAGGCCGCGCGCTGCCTCGGCCTGCTCTACGGCGCGCAGCCGGATCGGCTGAAGCGGGACGCGGCATGGGCGCGCCAGCTCCACCGCCGGGGGCGTGCCGCCGATCTCGATGCCTGCGTACGCATCGACACCGCTTCGCTCGTGCCGGAGATAATCGCGGGGGCGGTCACGCCGGGGAGCGATTCCTTGACTTGGGCCGCCGGGGCGGCCGATACTCGGACGGGCCGAAATCGGGGCCCGGGTGCGAACCGATGAGCTTTCCCTTCAATCTTCCTATCGCGCTGACGCTGTTCCGGATCGTCCTGGTCCCGCTCATCATCGTCTTCGTCATTTCTTCCGACCGCGTCAGGGTGCTGATCGCCGCCGGCATCTTCGTGGCCGCCTCCCTGACCGACTGGCTCGACGGCTTCATGGCGCGTCGCCGCAACCAGGTGACGCGCTTCGGCACCCTGCTCGATCCGGTGGCCGACAAGCTCCTGGTCGCCGCCGCCCTCGTCGCCCTCGTGCAGGTGGACATGGTGCGCGCGTGGGTCGCCATGGTGATCATCGGCCGGGAGCTCGCGGTGACGGGCCTTCGCGGTGTCGCCCTGTCCATGGGCGTGGTGGTGCCCGCCTCTTCCTTCGGCAAGCTCAAGACGGTGTCCCAGTACGTCGGGATCACCATCCTCATCCTCGAGCGCGGGGTGCCGCCGCAGTACGTGCCGTTCCACGTCCTCTCGGTGGCCGCGCTGTGGGTGATGCTCGGTCTCACCGTGCTCTCCGGCGCCGACTACTTCTACCGGTTCCTCCTCAAGGCGGGGCCGCGGGCGATCATCAAGGACCTGGAACGCTGGCCGTGAGGGTTCTCGGGCTCGTCGTCGTGTACCTGATCGGCTCCATCCCCGTGGGCTTCCTGGTCAGCCGCATGGCGGGCGGCGGGGACATCCGGGCCCAGGGGAGCGGCACCATCGGCGCGACCAATGTCCTCCGGACCATGGGCCCCGCACCCGCCATCGCCACCCTCCTCGGCGACATCCTCAAGGGATACCTGGCGGTGCGGGTGGCCGAGGTGTTCGGGCCGCAGCCCGGATGGGGTGCGGCGGGCGCCGTGCTCGCCATCGTGGGCAACTGCTGGCCCATCTTCCTCCGCTTCAAGGGCGGCAAGGGCGTGGCCACGGGGCTCGGCGCGTTCCTCGCTCTCGCGCCGAAGGCCATCCTTCCCGCGTTGGTAGTATGGCTGGCGCTCACCCTGGCCTTTCGCTATGTCTCGCTCGCCTCCATCGTGGGCTGCGTGGTCATGGCCCTCAGCGTGTGGCTCTTCGGCTATCCGCACGTCTACGTGGCCGCGGCGGCGGGGACGGCCGTGCTCATCGTGTGGCGCCACCACGCCAATGTGAAGCGGCTCCTGTCCGGTACGGAGTCACGGCTGGGTCAGCGCGCCTCCGCCGCATGATGGCTCGCTCCTCCGCGGTGGCGGTGGTGGGGGCGGGCAGCTGGGGCACCGCCCTCGCGCTCCAGATCGGACGGCGGGGCACGCCGGTGCGGCTGTGGGCCCGGGACGCGGCGCTCGCCGCTTCCATAGCCTCGACGCACGAGAACACGCGCTATCTCCCTGGCGTCAGGCTGCCCGATGGCCTGCTCGCCACCGCCGATCACCGCGAGGCTCTTCGGGATGCCGACCTGGTGATCCTCGCCGTACCGTCTCACTTCGTGCGGGACATCCTCGCCCTCATGACCGCGGACATCGCGCGGGAAGCGGCCCTGCTCTCCGCGACCAAGGGTCTCGAGCCGGGCACCGCGCTGCGCATGTCCGAGCTCCTCGCCGAGCTGCTTCCGGAGCATGCCGTGGCCGCCCTGTCCGGGCCTTCGTTCGCGCGCGAGGTGGCGCTCGGCAAGCCCACCGCCCTCGTGATCGCCGCCGTCGACGCGGTGGTAGCGCGGCGACTCCAGGAATGCCTCACCGCGCCCGCCTTCCGCCTCTACACGAATCGCGACCTGGTGGGCGTGGAGCTCGGGGGCGCGCTCAAGAACGTGATGGCCATCGGCACCGGCCTCTGCGACGGGCTCGAGCTCGGGGAGAACGCGCGGGCCGCTCTGATCACGCGAGGGCTTGCCGAGATGGTCCGGCTGGCCCTCGCCATGGGAGGGCAGGCGGCGACCCTGGCCGGGCTGGCCGGGCTGGGTGATCTCGTACTCACGTGCACGGGCTCCCAGAGTCGCAATCATCGGCTGGGGCTCGCGGTGGCCCGTGGGCAGACCCTGGCCGAGGCGGAGGCCTCGACGCCGATGGTCGCGGAGGGCGTGCGCACCGTCGCCTCGGCGCGCGCCCTCGCCGCGCGGGCGGGAGTGAGCATGCCCGTGTGCGACGAGGTCGCCTCCGTGCTCTTCGAGGGCAAGCCGGTCAAGGACGCCCTGGCTTCGCTCCTCGCACGGGAGCCGCGGCCCGAAGAAGAGTACGCCGTCCGTGCCTGAGCTCCGCCGCGATCCCGTGGTTGGCCGCTGGGTCATCATCTCCACCGAGCGATCGCGTCGGCCCTCCGACTTCGCATCGCCTCCCGTCCGTCCGCTGAGCGCGGGACCGTGCGCATTCTGCCCGGGACAGGAATCGCGCACGCCGGAGGAGATACTCGCGGTGCGCGCACCGGGCAGCCTGCCCAATGGCCCCGGATGGCAGGTTCGCGTGGTCCCCAACAAGTTCCCCGCCCTCCGGATCGAAGGAGAGCTCGAGCCCGCGGGCGACGGCGTCTACGACCGGATGAACGGCATCGGAGCCCACGAGGTCATCATCGAAACGCCGGATCACACGACCTCCCTCGCGGATCTGTCCGCGACGCACGTGGCGGTGGTGCTCGAGGCGTGGCGCCAGCGCATGATCGATCTGCAGAAGGACACGCGGTTCGAGTACGTCAGCGTGTTCAAGAATCACGGGGAAGCTGCGGGGGCGTCCCTGGAGCATCCGCACTCCCAGCTCATCGCCACCCCCATCGTGCCCATGATGGTGGAGCAGGAGCTCGAGGGCGCGCTCCACCACTTCCGCATCAAGAAGCGCTGCATCTGGTGCGACGTGATCCGCCAGGAGGTGCAGGGAAAGGGCCGGCGGAGCGGGCGGCTCATTCTCGCCGAGGAGGGCATG
>DASYQB010000247.1:0-2754 GCA_036005985.1 Candidatus Methylomirabilota bacterium
ACGAGCTGATCGAGTTCGACTCGATGATCAACGTGCGCCCCTCGCAGGGCAATCGATCGCGAGGGGTTGACGACGCGACGGTGCAAGGGATGATCCGAGCCGTCGTGGGAAGGCTCGTCGCACCATGACCGAAGGTCTCCATCGACATCCCGATCTGGCCGCCGGCCGTTGGAGCCACTTCTCTCTCGTAGAGCAGCTGGCCAACGTAGGAAGCGAAGTGGGTCGAATGGTTCGTTGGAGAGAGCGCGATCCACGGCTCACGAGCCGCGCCTTCGACCGGGCGCTCGAATTGCTGGATCTCACCCTCGCAGATCCACGTTGGCGGAAACGGTTGCGGGAGATCGCCCGCGTGCGCGAGCTGCTCTGCGATGCGACCCTCGGCAGGGCCGAGTACGGCACGACACTAGAGGACCTGGACAGGTACTTTCTCGCCTTCGCGGTGGCGGCGAGGAACGGCCGAGCGGACGCACACCTCAGCTAATCGGTCACCACCCTCACCCTGCCCTCTCCCTCCCTGAGGGAGAGGGTTCTCGAGTCCCTCACCCCCCAAGGGGAGAGGGCCGGGTGAGGGGGAGTCCAGGGACCTCTCGTTCCTCGCTCGTCTGCCAGGTCGGCGAAGAGGGGCGTGCTCAGGTAGCGCTCGCCGAAGGACGGAATGATGACCACCACGAGCTTGCCCGCGCTCTCCGGCCGGCGCGCGACTTCGATGCCGCCCAGAGCGCCGCGCCGGAAGAGATGCCGACGAGGAGACCTTCCTCGCGCGCGGAGCGACGGGCTATGGCGAAGGCGTCGTCGTTCTTCACCCGGATGACCTCGTCGTAGATCTTGGTGTTGAGCACATCGGGGACGAAGCCCGCCCCGATGCCCTGGATGGGATGGGGGCCCTTCTGGCCGCCCGAGAGCACGGGTGAGGCTCGGGCTCCATGGCCACGCAGCGAAAGAGCGAGGGCATGGCCGGCTGCATCAGGCGCGCAGGAGCATCCGGCGCTCCTTGCTCATGGAATCCGGCATGGTCAGCACGAGCTTGTAGCCCCGTGCCGCGCAGACGAAGGCGAGCCCGATGCCCGTATTGCCGCTGGTCGGCTCGAGGATGATGGTGTCCGGCTTGATGCGGCCCGCCTTCTCCGCGGCATCGATCATGGCCACGCCGATGCGATCCTTCACGCTATGGGCGGGACTGTAGAATTCGAGCTTGGCCACCACGTCGGCCTGGGCGCCGTCTGTCAACTTCCGGATCCGCACCAGCGAGGTGTTGCCGACCAGCTCGGTGACGTCATGGGCGATTCGCATGGGACTCTCCTTGGACTATCTGGGAGTGGCCAGCTCGCTCCACAGGCCGCGGAGACGTTCGAGAGCAAGGGCAGGAAGGGGGCCTTTGGCCACGGAAGCGGCGGCGAACTCCAGCTGAGCGAGATCCGAGGTGCCGATGAGCACGGTGGACATGGCGTCCGTGCTGAGAGCGAAGCGGAAGGCCGCCTCGAGCACGCTCTGGGCGAAGCCTTCCTTGACGAGGGGCTCGAAGGCGCGAGCGTGCGAAGCATCGGTGGCGTAGTCCGGGCCCGAGGCAATGGGGTCCACGGCGGGAATGGCGATGGGATGCCGGGCGACCTGTCCGGTGAGCGCTCCCCCCGCGAGCACGCGGATGCCGATGGTGCCCACGCCGTGCTCGTGTCCGAGCACCGCGAGCTGATCGAAGTCCTGAGCGGGGAAGCCCGACGGCACCGGGTGGGCGGCCGTCGGGTTCAGCAGGTTGAGGCAGATCTGCGCGGTGTCGATGGCGCCGCTTGCGAGCGCGCGATGGAGTGCGCCCGTCTCGCCGAGCGCCGTTACCCCGAAGAACCGGATCTTGCCCTGCTCCTGGAGACGGCGGGCCGCGGGCGCCACCGCGTCGAGGACGTCGCCGAGGCCAAGGCGGCGTTCACTCCGGACCCGCGCCATCGGATTGTGCAGGTGAAAGAGATCGAGGCGAGGAATGCCGAGCAGACTCAGGCTCGTCTCCACGGAGCGGGTGAGCGCGCCCGGCACGTCGGCGAGATCGGCGGGACTCAGCCGGCACTTGCTGCCCACGATCACGTCGGGGCGCAGGGCGCGCAGGACGGCGCCGGTGTTCCGCTCCGACTGTCCGCTCCCGTAGGAGGGCGCCGTATCGAGGTAGTTGATGCCGAGCTCGACGGCCCGCGCCACTGCGCGCTCGCGATCCCCCGGCGCGCCGCGCACCATGATGCCGCCCACGTCGCCGCACCCGAAGGCCAGCGCGGAAACTTTGAGCCCGGTCCTGCCCAGCGTCCGATATTCCATCGAGGTCTCCATGGATGGTTGTCCGTTCACACCGCGCGTGCCCGCCCGCATTCTATCCCAAGCCTTCGCGGCGGAGCGGGCGAGCTACTCGACCTTGGTGGACGCCCGTTCGAGCTCGGCTTCGTAGCGGGTGAGCGTGCGCTTGAGCTCGTCGGCCCGTACCGTGCCGCCATAGCGGGCGAGCGCTTCCTTGACGATGCTGATGGCGCGGGCGCGCTCGCCCTTGTGCCAGTAGGCCCAGGCCATCTGGTTCCAGGTCTCCGCGAGCTTGTACGAGCTCACCTCGGCCCCGCGCTCGTCGATCAGCCGCCGGCACACCGCGATCGCCTCGTCGAAGCGGCCGGCTCCGGTCAGAAGCTGGCTGAAGTGCTGGACCAGACCCTGGGAAGTATCGCCCACCATGCAGTTGGCGCAGTTGTCAGTGCGTCCGCGATGGCTGAAGTAGCGGTCGTAGCC
>DASYQB010000248.1:0-3458 GCA_036005985.1 Candidatus Methylomirabilota bacterium
CCGTCTCCGCGGGACTAGACCACGGGCCAGCGTAGTGAGTTATCGGCCCGAACACTCCGCCCTGTCAAGGAAAAGTTGACGCCAGGCGAACACCTTACTCCCCCTTCTTTGCCGCCGGGGCTGCCGCGGCCTCCTTGCACCGCAGCGCCTCGAAGACCAGGCCCGACATCCGCCCATGCCACTGGCCGGGGTTGTCCTTGACGTATTTCTCCACGATAGCCACCAGTTGGCTAGGGGGGCGAGGCGTCTTCGCGATGCAGTCCTCGAAGCTCACGAGCATCTTCTCGCTGGCCGTGCGCTTCTCGGCGGGCACGAGGGAGCGCACGGCCGCCCCGAAGTCCACCAGGTTGTCGACGACGCCGGTGACGTACGAGGCCCGGGCCGCGGCGGGCAGAGCGAGCCAGTCGTTGCCCGTCACCGCGGCCGCGGACGAGGGCCAGAACGGCGCGAGCAGACCGCACAAGAAGACGAGGGCGACACACTGCCAGCCTGTGAAGGCGCGGTCGGTCATGGACCCTCCGTTGGGGTGGTGAGACGGCGGAAGGGGAGTGGGGCGCCCACTAGGGCGTGAGCGCCGCGCGCGTGATGCTCGTCGTTTCCTTGTTGTGCCACTCCGAGGCGGCGAAGGCCTCGTTGATCTTGTCGAGGGAATACTTGTGGGAGAGGATGCGGGGCCACGGCCACCGGTCCTTGGTGCGGACGAGGAAATCGAGAGCGCGCGGGATGACCCAGGGATCGTACTGGATCACCCCCACGATCTTCTTCGAGCCCCACACGAGGAGCGACGGCTCGAAGTCGAAGGTGGCGCCCCGGCTGATGGTGCCGATCTCCAGATAGGTCCCGCCCGAGCGCAGCATCTCGATGCCTTCCGGAATGACGGCAGGAAAGCCCACGAGGTCGCAGGCCACGTCGGCGCCCGCACCGCCCGTCCACTGGCGCACGAGCTTCACGCGCTCCTTGCGGTCGGGCACCTCTTTGAGATTGAGGGTATGGTCGGCCCCGAAGGCCCGGGCCAGCTCGAGGCGGCCGGGAATCTGATCCACCACGATGACCGTGGCCGCCCCCATGTCCTTCGCCACCGCCGCCGCCTGGACGCCCAGCCCGCCCGCGCCCTGGATGACCACGCGGTCACCGAAGCGCACGCCGGCCACGTGAAGCCCGTAGATCACCTGGGACAGCGCGCAGTTCACCCCGGCCACCGCCTCGTCGGCGAGCTCATCGGGCACTTTGAAGATCGCCCCGCCCGGCCGGAGGTAGTAGTGGTCGGCGAAGGCGCCGTGCAGGTGGGGAAACGTGGAGGGACCCACCGGCCGCTCGATCTTGTGAGGACAGGCCGCGGGCTCCTTGTGCAGGCAGGCGTAGCACCGGCCACACGGGTAGAAGTAGGTGTAGGCGACCCGGTCCCCCTCCTTGAGGGGACGGCCGAGCGAATCGGTGGTGATCCGGGATCCGAGCCTGGCCACCCGGCCCGTCATCTCGTGGCCGAAGATCCAGCCATCCGCGGGCAGGCGCAGCGGCGCGTCGCCGCGCCAGAAGTGGAGATCGGAGCCGCACACGTTCGCATGGGTGACGCGGATCAGCACGCCTTCCGGCTCGACCTCGGGAACGGGGACCTCGCGGATCTCGAAGGGTTTCCCGGGACCGAAGAAGACGGCGGCTTTGGCGGTGGCGGGCATGAGCGGGATCTCCTAGCTGCCGGGCTCGTTGCCGAGCTCGAAGGCGTCGTGGAGGGAGCGCACGGCGAGCTCGGCGTACTTGTCCTCGATGACGCACGACACCGCGATCTCCGACGTGGAAATCATCTGGATGTTGATGTTCTCGTTCGACAGGGTGGCGAAGACGCGCGCGGCCACCCCGGAGTGGCTCCGCATGCCCACCCCCACGATGGAGACCTTGGCGATGCGATCGTCGGCCACCACGCCGGCCGCCCCGATCTCCGTGGCCACGCCGGCCAGGGCGGACTCGGCGCGCTGCCGGTCGCCCCGGGCGAGGGTGAAGGAGATGTCGGTCGATCCATCGCGGCCGATGTTCTGCACGATCATGTCCACCACGATGTTCTGCTTGGCGAGCCCGCCGAAGACCTGGCTGGCGATGCCCGGCCGGTCGGGCACGCGGAGAATCGAGAGCTTGGCCTGTCCGCGATCGTGCGTGATGCCGGTGACCACCACGTCTTCCATGCTGTGATCCTCCCTCGTCACGATGGTGCCCGGGTCCGGCTTGAAGCTGGAGCGCACGTGCACGGGGACGGCGAACTTCTTCGCGAACTCGACCGAGCGCGCCTGGAGGACCTTGGCGCCGAGGGCCGCCATCTCGAGCATCTCGTCGTAGGACACGCGGGCGAGCTTGCGCGCGTCGGGCACCACGTTCGGATCGGCGGTGTAGACGCCGTCCACGTCGGTGAAGATCTCGCACACGTCGGCCTTGAGGGCGGCGGCGAGGGCGACCCCCGTGAGGTCGGAGCCGCCGCGTCCGAGCGTGGTGATGTCGCCGCCGTCGGTCATGCCCTGAAAGCCCGCCACCACGACCACCTTGCCCGCCTCGAGGGCGGTGTGGATGCGCTCGGCGGTGATGCGGCGGATGCGCGCGCTCGTGTGCACGCCGTCGGTGAACATGCCCACCTGCGAGCCGGTGAAGGAGCAGGCGGGCTGTCCCAGGGAGTGTAGGGCCATGGCGAGGAGGCCGATGGTGACCTGCTCGCCCGTGGCCAGCACCATGTCCATCTCGCGCGGATCAGGTGTGGGGGTAATGGCGTGGGCGAGGGCCACGAGGCCATCGGTGGTCTTGCCCATCGCGGACACCACCACCACGAGGCGGTGGCCCAGCGCGGCGGACGCCGCGACGCGCCGGGCGACGTTCTTGATCTTTTCGGGATCGGCGACGGACGAGCCGCCATACTTCTGTACGATCAGCTGACCCATGAGAAAGTCATGCTACACGAGGGCCGCGCCGACTGTAAAGGAACGGCGGTGCTAGTGCGACCAGCGGCCTCCGCCGCGCGGGCCGGGCCGGCCTTCCTCGCTGTTCGGGCCTCCCGGATGACGCTCGCGGCCGTACGGCCCCTGTCCGGGGGCGGGGCGACCGTAGCCGCCGCCCGGTCCACTCGAGCGGTTCTCGCGACGATACTGCCCCGGGCTCTCGCCTTGAGGAGGTTGCTGACGTATCTGATCGCGCGCGCGCTGGCGCTCCGCCGGCGACATGTGACGCCACCGCTCCGCATTCCGCTCGAAGCGCTCACGCTGATCGGGGCTCATGGTCTGATAGCGCTGGAGACGATCTCGGAGCTGTTGCTGCTGCTGCTGGGGCAGCCTCTGGAAGCGCTCGTGAGCCGCGTCGAGCTCACGCTGGCGCTCCGGGGGCAGGGACTGGAAGCGCCGGAAGTCTTCCATCACGCGGGCCCGGTCGGCAGGAGCCATCCGGCGAAGCCGCTGATCGTTCTGCCGCGCCACCTGACGCTCCTC
>DASYQB010000249.1:0-10431 GCA_036005985.1 Candidatus Methylomirabilota bacterium
CTGATGGAGCCCTGGGACGGTCCGGCCTCCATCGCGTTCACTGACGGTCGCGTCATCGGCGCCGTTCTCGATCGCAACGGGCTCAGGCCGTCACGCTACTACGTGACCAGCGACGGTCTCGTGATCATGGCGTCGGAAGTCGGGGTCCTCGATATCCCCGCCGAGAACATCGTCGTCAAGGAGCGGCTGCATCCCGGCCGCATCTTCCTGGTCGACACCGCGCAGGGCCGGATCATCGATGACGCCGAGCTGAAGAAGGCCTATGCCTCGCAGCATCCGTACGGCGAGTGGCTGAAGACCCATATCCGGCCCATCGAGACCCTGCCCCTGCCGCCCTATGTGCCGGAGCCCAATCACGAGACCGTGCTGCAGCGCCAGCAGGCCTTCGGCTATACGCACGAGGATCTCCGGCTTCTCCTGGGCCCCATGGCCACCGCGGGCGAGGAGCCGGTGGGCTCCATGGGCACCGACACGTCGCTGGCCGTGCTATCCGACCGTCCGCGGCTTCTCTACGACTATTTCCAGCAGCTCTTCGCCCAGGTGACCAACCCGCCCCTCGACGGCATCCGCGAAGAGCTGGTGACGCAGATCGCCACGAGCATCGGGCCCGAGGGCAACCTCCTCGAGCCCACGCCCGAGGCGTGCCGGCAGCTCAAGCTCAAGACCCCCATCCTCGACAATGCCGAGCTGGCGCGCATCCGCCACATGGAGCTGCCCAACTTCACGTCGACCACCGTCCCCATGCTGTTCAAGGTCGCGGACGGGCCCGATGGGCTGGCGCGGGCGATGGAGGAGCTCTGTCTCCGGGCGAGCGAGGCGGTGGAGGCCGGCTTCCCGTATCTCATCCTGTCGGACCGCGGGGTGGATCGCGACCACGCGCCCATCCCCGCTCTCCTCGCCACGGCGGGGGTGCACCATCACCTGATTCGCGAGGGCAAGCGGGTCAAGGTCGGCCTCGTCATCGAGACGGGGGAGCCGCGCGAGGTGCATCACATGGCGCTCCTCCTCGGCTACGGGGCGGGCGCCATCAATCCTTACCTCGCCTTCGAGACGCTCGACGACATGATCCGCCAGGGCATGCTGCCCGCCCTCGATCACAAGTCGGCGGTCAAGAACTACATCAAGGCCCTGAACAAGGGCGTGCTCAAGGTCATCTCGAAGATGGGCATCTCGACCATCCAGTCATACCGCGCCGCCCAGATCTTCGAGGCCATCGGGCTCGAGAAGGCTTTCGTGGACCGCTACTTCACCTGGACGGCCTCCCGTATCGGGGGCATCGGGGTCGACGTGGTGGGGAAGGAAGTCCTCGCCCGGCACCATCGCGCCTTCCCCGAGCGGCCGGTGGGCGAGCCCGAGCTCGACTGGGGCGGTGAGTATCAATGGCGACGGGACGGCGAGTACCATCTCTTCAATCCCGACACCGTCTTCAAGCTCCAGCACGCCACGCGCTCGAAGCAGTTCACGATCTTCAAGGAATACACGGATCTCGTCAACCGGCAGAGCGAGCACCTCGCCACCCTGCGCGGGCTCTTCACCTTCAAGCCGCCGGCCCATTCCGTGCCCCTCGAGGAGGTCGAGCCCGCGGAGGCCATCGTCAAGCGCTTCGCCACCGGGGCCATGTCCTACGGCTCCATCGGTCTCGAGGCGCACGAGACCCTGGCCATCGCCATGAACCGCATGGGCGGCAGATCGAATACCGGCGAGGGCGGCGAAGATCGCGCGCGCTACGTGCGCGACCCGAGCGGCGACTGGCGCCGGAGCGCGGTGAAGCAGGTGGCGTCGGGACGCTTCGGCGTCACCAGCGAGTATCTGACCAACGCGGAGGAGCTCCAGATCAAGATGGCCCAGGGCGCCAAGCCCGGAGAAGGCGGCCAGCTCCCCGGCCACAAGGTCTATCCGTGGATTGCCAAGGTCCGCCACGCCATGCCGGGGGTGGGGCTCATCTCCCCGCCGCCCCACCACGACATCTACTCCATCGAAGATCTGGCCCAGCTCATCCACGACCTCAAGAACTCGAATCCCCGGGCGCGCATCAGCGTGAAGCTGGTGGCCGAGGTGGGCGTGGGCACGGTGGCGGCGGGCGTGGCCAAGGCCCACTCGGATGTGGTGCTCATCTCCGGCCACGACGGCGGGACGGGGGCGGCGCCGTTGACGTCGCTCAAGCATGGCGGTGTCCCGTGGGAGCTCGGGCTCGCCGAGACGCAGCAGGTCCTCGTCATGAACAAGCTCCGCGATCGCATCATCGTGCAGACGGACGGCCAGCTGAAGACCGGACGCGACGTGGTCATCGCCGCCCTCCTCGGGGCGGAGGAATACGGCTTCTCTACGGCGCCCCTCGTGGTCATGGGCTGCATCATGATGCGGGTCTGTCATCTCAACACGTGCCCCGTGGGCATCGCCACCCAGGATCCGAAGCTCCGGGCGAAGTTCACCGGCAAGCCCGAGTTCGTGGAGACCTTCTTCCACTTCATCGCGGAGGAGATTCGCGAGCACATGGCGAGCCTGGGCTTCCGGAGCATGGCGGAGATGATCGGCCGCTCCGATCTCCTCGACGTCCGGCCCGCGGTGGACCACTGGAAGGCGCGCGGGCTGGACTTCTCCGCGATTCTCCACCGTCCCCAGGTCGGCCCGGAGGTCGCGGTGCGCAAGATTGTCGACCAGGACCACGGTCTCGAGAAGGCGCTGGACGTGACGACCCTCCTCCCCCTGTGCCGGGAGGCCCTGGAGCGGCGCGAGCCGGTGGACGTCCGGCTGCCCATCCGGAACGTGAACCGCACGGTGGGAACCATTCTCGGCTCGGAGGTCACGCGGGCCCACGGACGCGACGGCCTCCCCGACGACACCATCCGCATACACTTCGCCGGCTCGGCCGGGCAGAGCTTCGCCGCTTTCGTGCCGCGCGGCATCACCCTCACCCTCGAGGGCGACGCCAATGACTACGTCGGCAAGGGTCTGTCCGGCGGCAAGATCGTGGTGTTCCCCCCGCGGGAGGCGACCTTCACCGCCGAGGACAATTTCCTGGTGGGCAACGTCGTGCTGTACGGAGCCACGAGCGGCGAAGCGTATTTCCGCGGAGTGGCCGGGGAACGTTTCGCGGTGAGGAACAGCGGCGCCCTCGCCGTCGTCGAGGGCATCGGCGATCATGGCTGCGAGTACATGACGGGAGGGCGGGTGGTGGTCATCGGTGGCTCGGGCCGCAACTTCGCCGCCGGCATGTCGGGCGGCATCGCCTACGTCCTCGACGAGGCGGGCGACTTCGCGAGCCGCTGCAACACGGGCATGGTCGACCTGGAGCCGCTCGTCGACGTGGAGGACGTCGAGCTCGTCAAGGACCTGCTCTCGCGCCACATCCGCTACACCCAGAGCCCGGTGGCCGCCCGTCTCCTCGTGAGCTGGGAGGCAACGCGGCAGCGCTTCGTCAAGGTCATGCCCCGCGACTACAAGCGTGTGCTCCAGGCCATCAAGAAGGCGGAAGAGACGGGCATGTCGGTGGACGAGGCCGTGATGGCCTCGGCCCACGGCTAGAGGGCGCGACAAGCGTGGGCAAGATCACCGGCTTCCTCGAGATCAAGCGCGAGCTGCCCAAGCGGCGCCCGGTGGCCGAGCGGATCCACGACTGGCAGGAGGTCTACCTGCCCTTCGAGGCGGAGAAGCTCCAGAAGCAGGGGGCGCGCTGCATGGACTGCGGCATCCCCTTCTGCCATCAGGGCTGCCCCCTCGGCAACCTGATCCCCGACTGGAACGACCTCGTCTACCGTGATCGCTGGCGCGAGGCCATCGACCGCCTCCACGCCACCAACAACTTTCCGGAGTTCACGGGCCGCCTCTGCCCCGCGCCCTGCGAGGGCTCCTGCGTGCTCGGCATCAACGACGACCCCGTCACCATCAAGCAGGTCGAGGTCGGCATCATCGAGCACGCCTTCGACGAGGGCTGGGTCGTCGCGGACGCCCCCGAGGTGCGCACGGGGAAGAAGGTGGCCGTGGTCGGCTCCGGGCCGGCGGGACTCGCCGCCGCCGAGCAGCTGAATCGCGCGGGGCATAGCGTGATCGTGTTCGAGAAGTCGGATCGCGTGGGCGGGCTCCTCCGCTACGGCATTCCCGAGTTCAAGATGGAGAAGCGCGTGCTCGAGCGGCGCCTCCGGCTCATGGAGGCGTCGGGGATCGGCTTCGAGACCGGGGTCAACGTGGGGGTGACCCTTCCCGTGGCGACGCTGCGCCGGGACTTCGACGCGATCGTCCTCGCCGGGGGCGCGGAGTGGCCACGCGACCTGCCCATCCCGGGGCGGGATCTCGACGGCATTCACTTCGCCATGGACTATCTCACCCTGCAGAACCACCGCTCCGAGGGCGACCCGGTGGCGGAGCGCGATTTCATCTCGGCCAGGGACAAGAACGTGGTCATCATCGGGGGCGGCGACACCGGCGCCGACTGCCTCGGCACCGCCCACCGTCAGGGCGCGCGCTCCGTCACCCAGTTCGAGATCCTGCCCCGGCCGCCCGAGGAGCGGGATCCCCGGAGCAATCCGTGGCCGCTCTGGCCCAATATCTTTCGTGTCTCCTCGGCCCATGAGGAAGGGGGGGCGCGCGAGTACTCCGTGAACACGACCCACTTCTCCGGCGCGGACGGACGGGTGAGCACGCTTCACGCGGTGCGCGTGGAGACGGTCACGGAGGCCGGCCGGGCGAGCTTCCGCTCCCTTTCCGGCACGGAATACGAGCTGGCGGCTGATCTCGTGCTCCTCGCCATGGGCTTTCTCGGGCCGCGGCGCGAAGGGCTCCTCACGGATCTCGGCGTGAAGCTCACCGACCGCGGCAACGTGTGGCGGGACGCGAACTGGATGACGAGCGTGCCCGGAGTGTTCGTGGCCGGCGACATGCAGCGCGGCCAGTCGCTCATCGTGTGGGCGATCGCCGAGGGCCGGAGCGCGGCGCGCGGAGTGGACCTCTACCTGATGGGGAAGAGCGATCTTCCCGCCCCTCTCCGCTGATGGCGCTCAGTCGGGCGGAGCGCGAGGGGCTCATCCGGCGATACGCGGAGGGTCCCGCGCGCCTGAAGGCCGCCCTCGCCACCGTGCCCGCGGAAGCTCTCCAGTGGCGTCCCAAGCCCGGCGAGTGGTCAGCCCACGAAGTGGTGGTGCACTGCGCTGACTCGGAGACCAATGCCGCGGGCCGCATCCGCTATCTCGCCGCCGAGGCGGATCCCGTCATCCAGGGCTACGACGAAGCGGAGTGGGCGCGTCGCTTCGACTATCATCAGCTCCCGCTGGAGCCCGCCCTTGCCCTCGTGGAAGCGGTGAGGGCGAACACCGCGGCCCTCCTCCACCGGATGCCCGAGGACGCCTGGGCACGGGTGGGACGGCACACCGAATCGGGCCGCTACGGAGCGGAGGACTGGCTCACCATCTACGCGGAGCATCTGGAAGTGCACGCCGCCCAGATCGAGGCGAACGTGACGGCGTGGCGGGGGGCGCGCGGCCGCGCTACTTGACCGGAGTGACCCAGACGTACCAGCCGCCGAAGTCGGGCGTCATCTGGATGGCCCGGCCGCTCGGCCCGCTGTAGTAGAGCAATGTGCCGCTCGTGATGTGATCGAGCTCGAAGCGCGCCCCCTCCGTCCCGTTGACGGTGATATTCCCCCACTGCCAGTTGGCTCCCCAGGTGACCACGATCGACGCATCGGGGTTGATGGTGAGGTAGTAGAACTGGGGCGGGCCCAAGCCCACGGCGATCGTGCCCTGCCATTTGCCCACGATGGGCTCGATGCTCATGAGCCGGGCGGGACGCCCGCTGCCCGTGGCACAGCCCGCGAGGATGGTCATCGCCGCGAGGAGGGATACCGTTCGGAGCGCCCGGGCCCTCATCGCGACGGGCTCTGCCAGAGCGCGTGGCCCACGAAGAAGGGGCCGAGGCTCGCCATGTACTCCGACGTCTGCGCGGTCTTGCGCATGGCCTGCACGAGATGGGAGAGCGGCTGGAGCTCCTTGCCCACCAGCCCGATGAGGAAGTCGTTGTCGTGGGTGTCGAGGCCGTGGCAGACGAGCCGGATGTCGTGGGCGAGTTCGGCCTCGCCGTAGGCGCGTCCGATGGTGCCGTGCTCACGCAGGATCGCTCCCTGCTCCTGGGCCGACAGCCGGGCGAAAGCGCCCGTGCGGCGGAGCGGATACCAGATGGCCCACGGCCAGGCGGGATTGAGGACGGTGCGCCGGGGCCGGCGCAGGAGCCAGTCCTCCAGATCCTGCTCGTAACCGCTCGAATAGGTCCGGCCGACCATGGCCAGCGACGGCTTGTGAGCGAGCGACGCGAACGGCTCCGCGCCCAGTACCTCCCGGAGTCGCGTCACGAAGAACGCGGGATCCTCGGAGACGGCGAGCACGGCCACTCCGCACGGATCCTGAAAGTCGGCGTAGAGGACGGCCTCGATCTGGCTGCGCTCGAGCGCGCGGGCGAGCGCCTTGGGCTCCCCACAGCTCCCGAAGGCCTGCAGCTGCATGAAGAGACGACGGCTCGAGCTCTGACCGTTCGCGCCACGCTCCGCGACGTCCACCCTGACCTCCTGGCCATCGGCACGCGTCGACTCGCTCATCGAGACGGCTATCCCCCGCGGGTGTGCATCTCGAGGTGAGGCTTGGCCTTGAGCTCGGTGATCTGGACGAGGGGGCTTCTGTCCTTGAGAAGCAGCCGCTCCTCGGCGCCCCGGTCTCGGCGTCCCGTCCAGGCTGAGTAGACGAGCGCCATCAGGTCTTCCTTCGAGACGCCCTCCCTCAAGGGCTTCCTCAGGTCCATGCCCGTCGTGGCATAGAGGCAGAGCAGCCATTGACCGTCGGCAGTGAGGCGGCTCCGGTCGCAGGCGCTGCAGAAGGGAGCGGTGGTCGAGGAGATGATGCCGAAGGTGAGGCCGTCGCCGAGCCGGAAACGGTCGGCGGGGGCCGAGGACTCCTCGACGATGTCCTCGATCCGTCCGTAGTGCGCGCTCAGCCGCTCGAGCATCTCCGCGCGCGAGACGACCTTGTCCAGGGACCACCGGGTCGCCCCCCCCACGTCCATGTATTCGATGAAGCGGACCTCCGCGGACATCCGGCGCGCGAACTCGAGAAGATCCGCGAGCTCATCGTCGTTCACGCCGCGCATGATCACGGTATCGAGCTTGAGTCCCGGCCACCCCATGGCGTGGACCGTCTCGATACCTTCGAGCACCTGGGCGAACGCGTCGCGCCGGGTCAGCGCCTGGAAGCGATCGGGCTGTAGGGTGTCGAGACTCACCGTGACGCGATGGATGCCCGCGTCGCGGAGGGCCTGGGCCTGGGCCCCGAGGAGAATGCCGTTGGTGGTGATGGCCAGATCGCGAATGCGCGGCTCGGCGGCGATCATCTTCACGAGGTGAGCGAGGTCCTTCCGGAGGAGGGGCTCGCCCCCGGTGAGCCGGACCTTGTCCACCCCGAGCTCGGCGAAGGCGTCGACGAGGCGCGCCGTCTCCTCGAAGGTGAGGATGTCGGCGCGGGGCAGCCACGCGTACTCTTCCTCGGGCATGCAGTAGGCGCAGCGGAGGTTGCAGCGATCGGTGACGGACAGGCGCAGGTTGCGCAGAGGCCGCCCGAACGTGTCGCGGATCACGGCAGCTCCACGTAGACGCTGCCCCCGTCCAGGGAGACGGGAAAGCAGGCCATCTTGACCGCGGGGTTGTTCACGTTGGCTCCCGTCGTCACGTCCCAGCGCCAGGCATGCCACGGGCACACGGCCACTGTGCCTTCGAGCTCACCTTCTCCCAGGGGTCCCCCCCGGTGGAGGCAGGCATTGTCGAGGGCGTAGAAGGTCCCGTCCACGTTGAAGAGGGCGAGCGTCTTGCCCTGGGCGTCGACCACGCGGGCTTCTCCCGCCGGCACGTCGGCGACCTGGGCGACGCGGACGCGGTCGCTCATGCCGTCACCGGCTCGCCGAGGCCCGCGCGCTGCCATTCGCGGAGGAGGCCAGGCTTCTTGACCCCCACATCGAAATGGTCCCACGGCATGATCTCGTCTGCGGCGCGCTCCCGGCGCGCGTAGAAGGCGGGATCGCCGTCCCATTCACGGAGGGCGCGGCGCCAGTCTCCGTCCATGCGCGCGGCGATCTCGAGGAAGTCGGCCACGCGCCGGTCCCCCCGGGCGAGAAGCGCCTGCAGCCCCGCCTCGCGCGGATTCTCGTGGACCACCCGCACCTGGATGCGGCCGGCCGCACTCTTGATCACCTCGAGCTTGGCCTCGAGATCGCGCGGCTCGTCGAAGGCCGCCCACTGGAAGGGCGTCCACGGCTTGGGCACGAAGGACGACACGGACAGGGTCAGCTTGCCGAAGGGATGGCCGTCGGGCCCGGGCACGCGAAGCCGCTCGAGCATGCGGCGGGCCAGATCGGGAATAGCCTCCACGTCTCCCATGGTCTCCGTGGGCTGGCCGATCATGAAATAGCACTTGAGGTTCGGGATGCCGTACTTGCGCAGCAGATCGCAGGCGGCATAGATCTGCTCGTCGGTGATGACCTTGCGCACGACCCGGCGCAGCCGCTCCGTGCCCGCTTCCGGCGCCATGGTGAGCGTCCGGTGCCCGCCGCGCTGCAGCGAGGCGACCAGGTCCTCGGTGAGGCTGTCCGCGCGGAGAGAGGAGATCGACACCTCCACCCCGTATTCCTCGAGCATCTTCATGAGCTCGCCGATCCACGGATAGTCGGAGACACACGCCCCCACCAGGCCCACGCGCTTCGACTCCTTGGCGATCTGGGCCACGGACTCGCGCAGCGCGTCCAGGCTCCGGTGACGCACCGGCCGGTACACCTGGCCCTCGAGGCAGAAGCGGCAACCTCTCCCGCACCCCTTCCCGACCTCGAGGAGCGCCATGTGGCCGTACTCGGCCTTCGGGCTCTTCAGCATCGAGCGCGTCTCGAAGGAATTGACGTCCTTCAGCCGTCGCTTGACGACCACCGTCGGCACATCGGGCTCTCTCGGGACCACCGCCTCGATGGTTCCGTCGGCGGCGTAGCTCACCGCATAGGCGGAGGGGACGTAGATCCCTTGGAGCGGCTTGAGCCGCTCGACCGCGTGCCGCGGGAGGGCGTCCGGGCTCTCGGCGCGCGCCTCTGCGTACGCGGCGACGATTTCGCCCACCAGCTCCTCTCCCTCCCCCACCGCCACCGCGTCCATGAAGGGCGCCATCGGCTCGGGATTGGAGAAGGCGCATACGCCGCCCATGAGGACCAGCGGATGGCCCGGTCCGCGGTCGGCGGAGCGCACAGGAATGCCCGCCATGCCGAGGAGGCGCAGCACGTTGATGTAGTCGCCCTCGTAGGTGACGGAAAATCCAATGATGTCGAACTCACGGAGCGGCCTCAGGGACTCCAGGGAGAACGGCTCGGTCCCCGTGCGGGCAAATTCGTCGATGTCCTCGGGATCGGGAAAGAAGACGCGCTCGCAGACGGCGTCGGGGAGGGCGTTCAATCGCTCGTAGACGGTCTGGAAGCCCAGGTTGGACATGCCGACCGCGTAAGTATTGGGATAGACGAGGGCAACCGAGACACGCCCGCCCCACTCCTTGCGGACAGCACCCTCTTCACCGGCGATGAGGGATTGAACTTTCTTCTTGAGTTTCCACGACATGGGTCGAGTCTACCACGACGAATCGCGCCCGGGCCCCGCGGCGCGATGGAGGGAGGCGTTCGCCGAGTGGGAAATCCTGTCCGGTGCTTCGCTACACGCCCATGATCTGGACGTCGATGCTGCGGGGTCGTGGGCCGTCGAGCTCGGCGAAGAGGATCGACTGGAACCGCCCGAGCGACAGCTCCCCGCCGCTGATGCCCACGGCCACGCTTCGGCCGAGGAGGGCGGCGCGCAGATGGGAATGCGCGTTGCCGCGCTCGCAGTCGGAGAAGCGGGGATCGTCGTGGCGGTAGCCGTCGTTCTCCGCCACCAGCGACTCGATCATGGACTTGAGGTCTTCGACGAGCGCGCCCTGGAACTCGTTGACGAAGAGCGCGCAGGTCGTGTGCAGCGAGTTCACGAGGAGGATGCCCTCCTTGATGTCGGCACTCAGCATGACGTCACGAATGGTCTTCGTGATGTCGAGGATCTGGGTCCGGTGCTCACTCAACATCGTGAACGTCTTGCGCGCGACCTTGAGGGTCTGCACCGTCGTGTCCCCCGTCATCCCGGGCGCCCCGTACTGAGCCGCCCGTGTTGAAGTTCACCGCGCTCCTGGTGCCGAGGGGGGGAATCGAACCCCCACGGCCCGTCAGGGCCAGCGGATTTTAAGTCCGCTGCGTCTCCCAGTTCCGCCACCCCGGCGCCTTCGGTGCGCGCCCCCCTGCAATGGAGGCGGCGAGCGGATTCGAACCGCTGAATAGAGGTTTTGCAGACCTCCGCCTTAGCCACTTGGCTACGCCGCCACATAAGTCAACAGAGGCCGTCAGGAT
>DASYQB010000250.1:0-2083 GCA_036005985.1 Candidatus Methylomirabilota bacterium
GATATTGACTCTTCCGAGTATTGGGGCGCATCCCGGGACCGGAAGAGCAACTGCTAAGGAGAACCGCATGGCATCGAAGCTCTATGTGGGTGGTTTGTCCTACTCCACGACCGGAGAGACCCTGCGCGAGTACTTTGCCCAATGCGGCACCGTCGAATCCGCCTCGGTGATCACCGATAAGTTCTCCGGCCAATCCCGTGGCTTCGGCTTCATCGAGATGTCCACGGCCGAGGAGGCCCAGCGGGCGATCTCCGAGCTGAACGGCAAGGAGCTCGATGGTCGGAAGATCACGGTCAACGTCTCCAACCCGCGCACGCCCGGTTCAGGCGGCGGTGGGCGCGGCCCAGGTGGCCCGCGTGGTGGCGGCGGTGGCGGTGGTGGCAGACCCGGGGGTGGTCGGGGAGGCGGTGGGTTCGGTGGCGGTGATCGGGGCGCGTACGGCGTCCCTCCCTCGAAGAAGCCCTTCCGCTGGTAAGGCGCTATGAGGGGGCCAGCCTCGACGGCCCCCTCATAGCAGTCTGTCGTAGCGGCCGTAATCGTGGGCCGCGTCCATGAACCACTGCACGATCTCGGGGCTGGATCGCGGCGGGATCTCGCACGACGTCGACAGAATAAAGCTCGAGTGTCGGGCCGCTGCGTCCACGCACCGCCGCACATCCGCTTCCATCTCCGCCTTGGTGGTCTTCTCGAACTTCGTGGCGTCGACGTTGCCGATTGCGACGGCGCGCCCCTTGGCGACTTCCATGAAGCGCGCGAGCTGGTCGACGTACAGCTTCGGATCCGCCTGCTGGTCGAGGTCGAAGGAGATGGTCGAGAACCCGCAGCCGATCAGGTCCTCGTAGATCGGATACGTCGTGCCGCAGATGTGCACCGTCACGCCCACCTTGTGGGCCTTGAAGTGGTCGACGAGCTCCTTGTGATAGGGCGCGATGAACTCGCGATAGTTGTCTGGTGAGATCAGGCTGATGGAGGCGGTGGGTTCGGAGAAGCTGAGCCCGATCTTGGTTTTCGCGATGGCATCGCCCCAGAGCTTGCAGAAGTCCGTCGCCAGCCGCATGACGTCGTGGATGAACTGCGGATCCTCGAAGGTGTCGAGCAGCATCATCTCGGGGTTGCGGAGCAGCATCGCGATGGTCCAGGGGCCGACCGCGACGGCGCCAATGGCCGCCGGAGGCGCGGCCTTGACGAGGGCGGCACACTGCTCGAGGAAGCCCGGGAGACGGGCGGTCTTGTACGGGTCGGGCATCACGAGCTTGGCGAGGTGCGACTTGTCCTCGAGCACGTGCGCCTCGATGGACGGCACGACGTAGTCGGAGTACTTCACGCGGCACCCGAACGCCTCCGCTTCCTTGGCGAGGTCGTTGTAGGCGAGCACCACGTCTGGCTGATAGCGCTCGTAGTAGTTCATCATCGCGGTGATGGCCTTGGTCGGATTGGTGCAGTACTCCTCGATGCTCTGGCCGTCGAGCGTGCCCGCGAACGACGCGACGATCGGGTAGACGGGCACGCGATCCGCGAACGAGCGCTTGTAGGCGGCCACCACGCGGTCCCGATTCGTGAGGCCCGTCTTGCCGGGCTCGGCAGCCCCGAGCTTGCTCACTTCCACAACTCCCGGTCCGCGGTCTTGGCGTCGTCGAGCATGAAGGGCCTCGTTCTTTCGAGTCTTCGCCGATTGCGTGGTCTGGGGCCGAGGCTACGGGGCGTGCCGGCCTTTGTCAAGGCAGCGAGCCGGGAGCGCGTAGAATGACACGCGTGATCGCCTTGGACGCCGCTCTCGCCGGCTGGAGCTGAGATGGCGCGCTATCGCATCGTCCACTGGCGCGAGATTCCCGCCCTCGTCGAAGCGGACGACGGTGACGGCACGGTGCGCCGGCCGCTCTCCCCGCGCTTTCAAACCCTGATCGACGCGGTGGCGATGCAGGCGGGCGCGACGGAGACCGAGGCGTATCTCGAGGGCTGGGGACAGACCGTCGAGGCGGAGCGCCCCGGCGCGGCCCTCGAGGTGGCGGAGGCAATTGCGGCGGAGCTGGAGGCGGGGTTCGAGGCCCTCGTCGCCCGGCAGGCTGGCTCGTAGCGCGGGTCG
>DASYQB010000251.1:0-3761 GCA_036005985.1 Candidatus Methylomirabilota bacterium
GAGGCGATCGCCCTCCAGCGTCTCCCGCTGCTTGAGTTCGGCGGCCGCGATCATCAGCACCGCCTTCCGGGTGCTCACGAGATCCCGCACCCGGTCGTAGATCTTGTCGATGATGGCGCGCGTCTCGTTGTCGATGGCGAGCGCGGTCTCGTCGCTGAACTCCCGATCGGGGGAAAGGCCGGCGCCTTTCAAGAACATGGACTGCGGGCCCCCGCCGAACGTCATGGAGCCGAGCTTCTCCGACATGCCGTACTGCATGATCATCAGCCGCGCCATCTCGGTGGCGCGCTCGAGGTCATTGTGAGCGCCCGTCGAGATCTCCCCGTAGACGACTTCCTCGGCCACGCGCCCGCCCAGCAGCACCGCGATCCGGTCCTCGAGCTCGCTCTTGGTGAGGAGATACCGATCCTCCAGGGGAAGCTGATAGGTCGCGCCGAGCGCGCCCACGCCGCGCGGGATGATGGTGACCTTGTGCACGGGGTCGGCCTGCGGCAGGGACGAGGCCACGAGGGCATGGCCGATCTCGTGGTGGGCGACGATGTCGCGCTCCTTCTCGGACAGGACGCGGCTCTTGCGCTCGAGTCCGCCGATCACGCGGTCAACCGCCTCGTCGAGGTCGGCCATGTCCACGGCGTCCTTGCCCTTGCGCGCGGCCAGGAGCGCCGCCTCGTTGATCATGTTCGCGAGGTCGGCGCCCGCCATGCCGGGGGTGCGGGCCGCGAGGACGTGTAGATCGACGGAGGGCGCCAGCGTCACGTTCCGCGCGTGCACCTGGAGAATCGCCTCGCGCCCCTTGACGTCCGGCTTGTCCACGACCACCTGGCGGTCGAAGCGCCCCGCCCGCAGGAGCGCGGGATCGAGCACCTCGGGGCGGTTGGTGGCCGCCATGATGATCACGCCTTTGGACGAGTCGAAGCCGTCCATCTCCGCGAGGAGCTGGTTCAGCGTCTGCTCGCGCTCGTCATGCCCGGACAGGAAGCCCGTGGACCCCGCGCGAGTCTTCCCGATGGCGTCCAGCTCGTCGATGAAGACGATGCAGGGCGCTTTTTCCTTCGCCTGCTCGAAGAGGTCGCGCACGCGGGAGGCCCCGACGCCCACGAACATCTCGACGAACTCTGACCCCGACAGGAAGAAGAAGGGCACGTCGGCCTCGCCCGCCACCGCCCGAGCCAACAGCGTCTTTCCCGTGCCGGGCGGGCCCACGAGCAAGACGCCCTTGGGAATCCGGCCGCCCAGCCGCTGGTACTTCTTCGGGTTCGTCAGGAAGTCCACCACCTCGACGAGCTCGGCCTTGGCCTCGTCCACGCCGGCCACGTCCGCGAACGTCGTCTTCAGCTCCTTCCGGTCGTAGATCTTGGCCTTGGATCGGCCGAAGGACAGGGCCTGGGTCGGGCCGCCGCCCATCCGCCGCATCAGGAAGATCCACAGCGCGGCCATGATCCCGAGCGGGAGCACCCAGCCGAAGATGAGGTCGCGCCAGAACGTGCTTTCGACCCGGCCCGAGAACTCCACCTTGGCCGCCTCGAGCTCCTTCACCAGCTGCGAGTCGTCCATGGCGGGGATACGAGTGCTGGTGAAGATCGTGGGGCCCGACTCGCTCCCGAGGAGGGTTCTCAGCTTGTCGCCAGGGCCGGGGGGCGGGGTGGGAAGGGCGTCCGGTTTGAGCGTGCCCCGAATCTCCCGCTCCGTCAGGGACACCTTCTCGACCTTCCCCTCCCGGAGCAGCGACAGGAACTTGCTCAGGGGGATCTCGACGGCGCGGGGAGCCACCAGCCATCCCTGGACAACGAACAGGACAGTGAGCGCGATGAAGAGGTAAAAGAGCGAGAACTGGGTCTTTTGCTTCCCGGGGAGTTTCATCGTGGCGGCTCCAAATCATGCTAACGAAAGCCCACAGGACTGTCAAACCTACACCGGTGAACACGCCAGTGGCGGGGCAGGGGAGGGACGGCAGGCCCGGGAACGCGCGGTGGAGCTCGCTCAGCTACACTTGGCTTCTTTTGGCGCCTCGTAGCCCTTGAGCTTATAGGTGGAGTTGAACGTGTCCTCCCAGATCTCGAGCTTGCCCGGCGTCAGGGGATCCTTGCCGTCGAACACGGAGAGCTTGACCCGGTTGGCGAACTCGGTGGGCTCCAGGCGCTTGGCGAGGAAGTCCGCGAGGCTCACCTTGTCGACGAAGAGGGCCAGAGTCTCGCTCACGGGTCGGTCGGGGGGCAGGCCCGGCTTGGGCCAGCTCAGCACCACCGAGAAGCCCGCGAGGTCGGCGTCGGATGCGGCGCTGGTCATCGTGGTGAGCCGGCGGAGGAGATCCACACCGTAGCGGGAGAACATGGCCGAGACTCGCCGTTCCCTCGGCATCTTCGCGAAGGACCCGTCGTCGGTCTGGTCGATCATGACCCAGACGGAGAGGTACCGGTCGTCCTCCGTGATGCCTTTCGGCTGGCGGAAGCCGATCCCGTTCTTGGCCACACCCAGCCAGGGCAGGCACCAGTAGACGTGCTCGTAAAAGCGCAAGAGCTGCGGCTTATAGGTCGACGCGAGCGCCTTGGACTTTGGCGTATTGTACTGTTCGAGGGGAGTGATGGAATCCTCGGGCGCCGCGAGACTCGGGCTGACGAAGGCGAGCGTGAGGAGCACGGCGAGCACCGCCACCGCCCCCCGCTTTCCGTCCCGGAACGTCTCCACGGTGATCATGGCTAGTTCTGGAAGATCTGGCTGGGGCTCACGGTGATGGCGTAGAGACCCCACCAGTTCTCCTGCCGCGAGGCCTCGATGTCGGAGCGGTACACCTTCGGGTTGGAGCCGTCCTTGTTATTGCGCATCGAGAAGAATCCGTGCTCACCCGACGCGAAGTGGGTGCTGTGAGACCGCCACATCCCCCAATCGTCGGAGGAGGCGCAGGCCCCCGTCAGAAACAGGATCCCGGCGATCAGTGCGGTCCGAATGGCGATAGTGCGCATGGGCAAACCTCCTACTCCGAGTGGGCTCGGGGCAACGCGACCGACCTCGCTATCATAACCGCCGCACGGGCCGTCAACCAGCCATTTCCGTCCCGCTGCTTTAAACTTGCAGGGCACTTGGCTCTCAGGCATCCTCGCGGGAGGTGAGCACGACGTGGCCGTGAGCGATCATCTGACGTTCTTCGAGGAGCCCCAAGGCCTGCGGCGCCCCCTCATCATCATGGCGTTTTCCGGGTGGAACGACGCGGCCGAGTCCGCCACGACCGCGGCCCGCTATCTCTCCCAGCTCTGGCCCTCGCGCACCATCGCGAGCATCGATCCCGAAGAGTTCTACCACTTCGGGCTCTCGCGTCCCTATGTCCGCTTCAAGCCGGGCTCCGAGACCGAGCGCGAGATCATCTGGCCGGCCACCGAGTTCTCCCTGACCCAGTCCCCGATTCTCGACCGCGACGTGATCGTGGGCGTGGCCATCGAGCCGCATCTCAAGTGGCGCACGTACTGCAAGTGCGTTCTCGAGCTGACCCGTCGGGTGGGCTCCTCGCTCGTGCTGACGCTCGGAGCCCTCCTCGGCGAGGTGCCGCACACACGTCCCGTGCGCCTCTCGGGCAGCGCCTATGATCCCGAGCTCGCCGCGCGCCTGGGGGTCCGCTCGACCCGGTACGAGGGACCGACGGGCATCGTGGGCGTCCTCAATACGGCGTGCCGCGAGGAGGCCATCCCGACGGCCAGCCTCTGGGCCAATGTGCCGCACTACGTCTCGGGCATCGAGAACCCGAAGGCCGCGCTCGCGCTCGTCCGCCG
>DASYQB010000252.1:0-5656 GCA_036005985.1 Candidatus Methylomirabilota bacterium
CCTGCTCGAGCGAGAGCCCGGTCCGCACGAGCAGGGATGGCAGGAAGCCAAGCATCACGGCAAAGCCGACGTTGTAGAGCATCCACGGCACCGAGGCTACTCCGACGAGGCCGATCTCGATCCTGGACAGCCCGGACAGGCCGCGCGCCCGCGCCCCGGGGGCGACGTGAGGAGGAGGCCGATAGGCGAGCGCGATGCCGAGGCCACCCAGCACGGCCACTCCCGCCGCTACGTGGAAGACCGCGGGCGTACTCCAGGCATTGGCGATGGCGGGCAGGACGAGCAGAGCGAGGCTGATGCCCACCGGCCACGCATTGATCAAGATGGTCATGGCCCAGATGATCTCGCCGCCGGCAAACCAGTCCGTGACCATCTTGGTCAGGAGCACGTTGAGGAGAATCGCGCCCACCGCCGTCATCAGGCGACCGACCACGATCGTGGCGTAGCTCTCCGCTCCTCCCATCACGACACTGCCCGCCGCCATCAGGCCCAGACCCGTCAGGACGACCGGCCGATCACCGAACCGGGCGCTGAGGAGACCGCCGGGCAAGGAGAGAAAAATTCCGGGCATCGAGAAGAGTCCGACCAGCCAACCCAGCTCGGCGTTCGAGAGATGAAGCCGCTCGATGAGGAGAGGCGAGACCGCTCCCACGGACTGGAACTGAAACCCCATGGCGGTCCGGGCGAGGGTGAGCACGGCGAGGGCGGTCCAGCGATTGCTCTCCGGCGCCGACGGCCCACTCATATGAGAGGGCATCCTAGCAAAACTGGCCCAGGGCCAGCGTGTTCCTCCTCGCCTCCGGCAGCGAGAGAATCTCCGGTGGCGTGAATCCCGTCGTCCCACTCGCCGGCTCGTACCGGCATACATCACGACCTCGACGGGTTCCGGCGACGATGATTTCCTGCTCCGGTCCGTGACGGGACGGGTGCCCGAGCCTGCGTCCCTCGCTCTTCTGGCCGCGGGTCTGGCCGGACTGGCCGGGGCGAGGGTGTGGAGGAGTCGCCGCCGGCCCTAGGCCGATCTGGGAGGCGTCTTCGTCAGCTCGACGCCGGGGAACGCTGCGGCAGACGACGGCGGAGAAGGACGAAGGCACGTCCGTCTATCGTGGCGAGACCGGCGGCGATGAGCGCCATACCGAGCACGTGTCTCGGCTCAATGTGCTCACCGAGCATGGTGATGCCGAGGAACACCGCGTCGACCGGCATCAGCAACGTCACGAGGAGCAAATTGCTCGCGCCCGAGGTGGCCAGGATGCGGAAGTAGATGACATAGGCGAGGGCTGTGCACAGAAGCGCCAGGCCAACCACCGCCGCCCACGTCCGGGCGCCGGGGCGCGGCAGGAGCCAGGGTCGGTCGAGGATCAGCGACAGCGGAAGCATGGTCAGGCTCGAGGCCGTCACCTGTCCCGCGGCCGTGACGAGTGGCGGAGCGCCCCCGAAGCGCCGGCCGAATATGCCGGCGCAGGCGTAGGAGATCGCCGCGCCGATCATGGCCAGCTGAGCGAGCAGGCCGCCGTCGAGTCCTTTCAGGGCGTCGGGCCCGATCATCACGGCCACGCCGGCCAGGCCAAAGAGTACGCCTCCCACCTTCTTCGCCGTCATGCGCTCGTCCGATGTAAGGAAGTGGGCGAGCAGCACCGTGAAGAGCGGGGTGCTCGCATTGAGAATGGCCGCGAGGCCGCTGCCGATCCTGGTCTGCCCCCACAGGATGAGGCTCATGGGGACCGCGTTGTTGAGCAGGCCCATGAGCCAGAGCGCGCGCCAGGCGCGGAGCGAGCCCGGCATACGGTAGCCGGCCGCCCGCACCACGACCTGCAGCACAACTGCGGCAACACCGAGACGGCCCACCGCCACCGTGAAAGGCGACAGCTGGGCCAGCGCCACCTTCCCGAAGAAGTACGAGCTTCCCGAGAGCGTTCCGAGGGTGACGAGAAGCAGCCAGTCGGTGGCACCCATCACCGTGCGTATCTGTCTGCGCATCCGCGTCCCCCCGAAGCCTGCGCCGGATCTGACCGTCGTACAGGTGTACGGATCGCGAGAGGGGAAAGGGTGGAAGCGGCGGGTCACATTGCCCCCGCATACCCGGCGGTGTATTTTCAGCAGGAGCCCATGATCGAGATCCGACTTCCCCGCACCACCGATGCCCCCGGCTGCGCCGAGCTGGCGGCCATCGTCATCGGGCCGGATCGGGCGGGCCCCTTCATCAAGTCACATATGGAGCGGCATCACCTGATGGTGGCGGAGGCGGCCAAGGAGATCGTGGGCTTCCTCGCCTATCGCACGGACTGGTTCCAGTGCACCTTCGTGAGCCTGGTCGTCGTGCGCGACGACTTTCGTCGCAAGGGCATCGCCCGCGAGTTCTTCAAGTCCGTGGAGGCCGTTTCGTCCTCGCCCCGCATCTTCTCCTCCACCGAGGAGACCAATGCGCCGTCCATCCGCATGCACACCGCCCTGGGATTCCAGCCCAGCGGCTACATCGACAACCTGCCCCAGGGCGTGCGCGAGCTCCTCTTCTACAAGCGCACCCCGCCGCGGTCGCTTCGCTAAGGCTCGCGGAGGCGACGGGAAGACCTCGCGATGTCCGGCCGCCGTCTCCCCCTCACTCCTGAGGGCGTCGAGCTCGCGTATAGCCCCGGGATCTTCCCCATGGCGGACGAGGGATCGGACGAGGTGCTGTGGTTCAGGCCGGACCCCCGGGCCATCCTGCCCCTCGACGGGTTCCACGTCTCCCGCTCCCTCGCCCGCACGATCAGACGCGTCCGCTTCGAGGTGCGCATCGACACGGACTTCGAGGGCGTGATGCGCGGGTGTGCGGACCGCCGGGAAGGATCGTGGATCTCCGAGCGCTTCATCGAGGTGTACGGCGCGCTGCACGCGGCGGGCAAGGCCCATAGCATCGAGGTGTGGCGGGAGGGCCGGCTCGTCGGCGGTGCCTACGGGGTGGCCCTGGGCGGCGCCTTCATGGCGGAAAGCATGTTCCACCGCGCGACCGACGCCTCCAAGGTCGCCCTGGCCGCCCTCGTCGATCGTCTGCGCGAGCGGAGCTTCACGCTCCTCGACGTCCAGTACGTCACGCCCCACCTGGAAAGTCTGGGCGCGGTCGAGATCACCCGGCGCGAATACGAGCGGCGCCTCGCGGCCGCCCTCGCGCTTATCCGCCGCTTCGCCTAGACCACCTCGTCCTTGCGGGAGAGCACTTCCCCGAAGCGGCCGAGGGTGGGGGGAGGCAGCGTCTTGTAGACCTCGTCGATGCGCAGGTTGATCTCGCGATTGGCGAGGGCGAAGAGGCTTCGCCCGGTCGCGTCGCCCTCCACGAGAAACGGCCCGATCTTCTCCACCTCGAGAACCCAGAGGGCCTGAGCGAGACCCAGCTCCTTCAGCCAGTGGACGTCGAGCACCCGCTTGATGGTGCGGCCGTACATGGCCCCGAGGCCGTAGCCCACGGTGGTGAGGTAGACGGCACCGTGGGGCACGAACCACTCGCGATAGGCGAGCTCGGTCAGCCCCGCCTTGCCCACGATGACCTTGGCCCCGGATCGCTCGAACCACGCCGCCATGGACTTGCCGAAGCGAAAGGAGGCGGTGGCGGTGACCGCCTCCACGGCATAGGAGCCGTCGGGCCGGACGGAGGCCGCGGGCGAGCAGTGGAAATTCACGTTGGTGAGGGCGCGCACTCCCTCCGGCAGGGGCACGCCCTTGTCCACGACCTGGCGATACACGCCCTCGCGGCCCGTGTAGAGAGCGCCCGAGAGATAGACGACATCGCCGAGCTTCAGCGAGCGGAGCGCTTCCGGCGACACGGGCGTGGTGAGGTGCACCTCGTCCATCACCACGTCGTCCAGCCGACGTATCTCCGTCACTCGATGCCTTCGCGGCGGTAGTAGTCGGTGAACCACCGGGGATCGCTGCGGAACTCCACGGTGCCGCTTGGGAACACGCGCGCGGTGGAGCGGCGGGAGGAGAGGCAGAACTGGTGGATGGCGATGGGCATGCCGCCGGTGTGGGTGTGGGCGAGCTCCACGTGGGTCGCCACCACCATGGAGGTGCCCGCGAAGCCCATGGCGCCGATGCCGATGTGATTGCCGAGGGCGGTCAGCTCCGCTTCGAGAGCAGCCGCGGAGGGATCGGGGTTGCCGCTGCCCACCGCGCGGAGGCACGCCGCTTCCTTGCCCAGGCGCATGCAGGTGTCCTTGGAGCCGCCGATGCCCACGCCCACGATGGCCGGCTGGCAGGCGAGGCCGCGCTTTCCCGACTCGATCAGCGTGTCCACGAAGAAGCGCTTGATGCCGGGAACGCCGTCGCCGGGAAAGAGCATGCGCCAGTCCGTGCCGAAGAGCCCGCCCTTGTGCACCGTGGTCACGTCGATCCACTCCGCGTCGGGCTCCACCGAATACACCACCTCGGGCGCGTGATAGCCCACGTTGTTGTTGTGATCTTCGCGGGTCAGCGGATGCACGCGATTGGGGCGGAGGGGAATGGAGGCGGTGGCCTCCGCGGTGGTCCGCCGGAGCGCCCGCTCGAGGGCGACGAGGCCTCCCTCTACCGTTGCCTCGTTGCCGAGCTTGACGTAGTAGCGCGGCAACCCGGTGTCCGCGCACATGGGGCGCCGCTCGGCGGTGGCGATGTCCCAGTTGATCAGCATCTCGTCGAGGACGAAACGGGCGATGCGATTCGTCTCGCGGTCACGGGCGAGGCGGACGCCGTCGCGATAGTCGGGGGGAATGTCGATGGCCGCGCGCGCCGTCAGCTCGCGCGCCGTGTCCTCGATCAGCTTTGCGGGGATCGTGGTCATGGGTGCTTTGCGGTAATACCCTCTGATTTACTCAGCTCTCGCCTCGCCTAGCGGCTTCAGCTCGAAATGCGGCCCTCTCCCCTCAGAGCGGAGAGAGAAAGTTCAACGCTTGCCCTTGCGCTCGTCGCGGCGGAGCTTGTACTCGATGGAGTCCACGAGGGCCTGCCAGGAGGCCTCGATGATATTGTCGGCCACCCCCACCGTGCCCCACGTCTCGTCGCCGTCGCCGGAGGTGATGAGCACACGGGTCTTGGCCGCCGTGCCCTTGCTCTCGTCGAGAATGCGGACCTTGTAGTCGAGGAGGCTCATCTCGCGCAGGTTCGGGTAAAAGTCTTCCAGGGCCTTGCGGAGGGCATGGTCGAGGGCATTGACGGGACCGTGGCCCGAGGCCGCAGTGTGCTCGGCGATGCCGCGCACCTTGAGCCGCACCGTCGCTTCCGCCACCGGCTCCGAGTCGCCGCGCTCTTCCTCCACGATGACCCGGAAGCCGTCGAGCTCGAAGTAGGGCCGATGATTGCCGAGGGCGCGCTCCATGAGGAGCTCGAACGACGCCTCCGCGCCCTCGAACTGGAACCCCTCGTCCTCCATGCGCTTCAGCATCTCGAGGATGCGCCGGGATTCCGGGGTGTTCTTGTCGAGGTCGATGCCGTATTCCTTGGCCTTCCACAGGATGTTCGACTGTCCGGCCAGCTCCGAGACGAGCACGCGTCGGTGATTGCCCACCGCCTCGGGATCGATGTGCTCGTAGGTCTCGGCGTGCTTGAGCACGGCCGAGACGTGGATACCGCCCTTGTGGGCGAAGGCGGAATCGCCCACGTACGGCTGCGAGCCCCACGGCTTGCGATTGGCCAGCTCCGAGACGAA
>DASYQB010000253.1:0-5586 GCA_036005985.1 Candidatus Methylomirabilota bacterium
CGAGCAGTCCGGCGAGGCCGGGGGTGACGGCCATGAGCACGCCCGACCACACCGCGATCTCCGCGGGATCGGTCACCCCCTGCTCCTTCACGTAGAGGGGGAGGAAGGGAGAGAAGAACTGGAAGCCCACGAACGCGATGAAGACGATGAGAGAGAGCGCCCACACATTGCGCTGCCAGCTCCCCGGCTCTGAGCGTGACATCAAAAGATGCAGCGCACCCCCGGCCGGTGCGCGGGCGAGGACTTGGGCGGGGCCAGGGTGACCGTCTCCGTCGCGTCGACAGTCACGTGCTGGTGAGGAAACTGTCCGCGAGCTATGTCTGGCCCTTCTCGACGGTCACGCGCTCCACGGCGAGGAGCTTCTCCAGGTCGATGGCCGACAGCATGGCCTCCTCGGTGGGAACCCAGTCGGGCGCCCCTTCGCGCTTGGTGGCGCCGCCCCCGAGATAGCCCGCGGGAAATCCCGCCCCTTCCATCATCTTGGCCATGAGGGGATTCAGGGCGAGGAGGACGGTCACGGGGAGCGGCCCTTGCATCGGCGAGCGTAGAGGCACGGGCTCACCTGAACACGATGGTGCTGGGGCTTCCCGCCTTGACCACCTGGCCGGTGGGCGTGAGCTTGCCCGTTGCCTAGTCCACGCGGAAGGTCACGATGGTGTCACTGTCCTGGTTCGCCGCGTAGAGAAATGTCCCCGACGGATCGAGGGCGAAGAAGCGCGGCGTCTTGCCCTGGGTCGGCTCCCAGCCCACGGGCGAGAGCACGCCGGTGGCCCCGTCGATCGAGAATATGGCGAGGCTGTCGTGCCCGCGGTTCGATCCATACACGAAGCGCCCGGACGGGCTGACCGCGATCTCCGAGGTGGTACTGTTCCCCGTGAAGGTGGGAGGCAGCGTGGTGATCACCTGGAGGGCGGAGAGCCCGCCGCGCTCCGGATCGTAGCGGAACGTGGTGATGGTGGAATCGAGCTCGTTGATCACATAGGCGTAGGGCGCGGTGGGATGGAAGGCGGCATGGCGCGGCCCCGCTCCCGGCCGGCTCGCCACCGACGGCACCTCGGCCGCCACCAGCTTGCCCGTGGCCGCGTCGAGCCTGAACACGAAGTCCGCGTCGAGGCCCTTGTCGGGCACCACGATGAAGCGGAGGCGCGGATCGAACACGACGTCGTGGGGATGCGAGCTCGCCTGCTCGGCGCGATGCGGCCCCGGCTTGCCCGGCAGCGTGTACAGGTCGGTGAGGGGCGCGAGCGAGCCATCGGGATTGATGGGCAGCACGCTCACCGTGCCCGAGCTGTAGTTCGCGAGGACGAGAAAGCGGTTGGTGGCATCGACGGCGAGGCTGACCCCATTCTTGCCGTTGGTGGCCTGCGCGTTCAGGGGCGCGAGCTGACCGGTGGCCGCGTCCACGCGGTAGGACGTCGCCTCCCCTCCATCCCCGTGAGCTGCATAGAGCGTGCGCTTTTGGCGGTCAAAGGTGAGGAAGGAGGGATTCACTATTCCCTTGAGGAGCTGCACGTGGATCCAGTTGCCCGTGGCCGCGTCGATCTGGTAGACGTTGATCCCCTCGCCGTGGCCGTTGCGCTCCTTGCTCGTGTAGCAGCCGACATAGGCGAGCTTCGGGACGGACGCGGTGGGCGAGCTCATCGTGGATCCGGCCATGGTCGTGCACCCTCCTGCGGCCGCCGCGGCTATCAGGCCGACGGCGCCACCAAGAAAATCCCTGCGCGCGATGCTCTCCATGTCAGCGCCCCTCCAGGCCATTCAGGAACGTGATCAACTCCGTGTTCACCGCCTCGGGCCGCTCCTGCTGGGTCCAGTGACCGCACCCGGGAAGGATGACCGCTTTCTTGAGACTCGGCACAGTCTGGGGAAGCTGATCGACGGCCGCTTTCCACCGGATGAGGACCAGGTCTCGGTCCCCGGCGATATAGAGCGCCGGCGGCATGATCGTCGCGTTCTTGTACGCGGCCATGAGCTCCCAGGTGCGATCGAGAGTGCGGTACCAGTTGAGTCCCCCCGAGAATCCGGTGCGCTCGAATTCGTTCACGTAGAAGTCCACGTCGGCTTCGCCCAGCCAGGGCGGCAGGGTATCTGGATCCTTCATCAGGTCGAGGAACTTGGCCGTCCGCGGCTTGGGCGGACGATCGGGCGCCTCGCCGGAAGCCCAGTAGAGCACTCGACGGATGGTCGCTCGGACGTCCTGCTCGAGCTCGGCTTCGGCGACACCGGGGGTCTGGAAATAGAGCATGTAGTGGAAATTGTCTCCGGCCGCGAACCTGAGTCCGTCGGTCGGCCGGATCACCCCCCGAGGAATATACGGCACGCTCAGTGCCGCCACCGCCCGGAAACGATCCGGGCGCATCAGTGCGGACGTCCAGGCCACGGGAGCGCCCCAGTCGTGCCCCACGATCACCGCCTGCTCGACCCCGAGCTCGTCCAGGAGGCCGACCATGTCGCCGGCCATGTGCAGGAGCGTGTACTGCTCGATGCTCTCCGGCCGGTCGGTCTGGCCGTAGCCGCGCATGTCGGGGGCCACCACGTGGTAGCCCGCGGCGGCGAGCGCCGGAAGTTGATGGCGCCACGAGTACCAGGACTCGGGAAAGCCGTGACAGAGGAGGACGAGCGGACCCGTCCCCTGCTCGGCGATGTGCATGCGGATGCCGTTGGCCTCGAGAGACCTGTGCTGGCAATCGGTCACGCAGGCACGGGGAGCGGTCAGGCCTGGAGGGGACGCAGCACGCGGCCGCGTCCCCGAGGCTCGGGCGATTCCGGCATCCGGCCATCCTGGACGACGGCGCCTCCGTTCACGAAGGACCACGCGATGCCGCGGGCACGCTGCACGAGCCGCGGGCCGCCGTCGGGCAGATCATGGATCAGCTCGGGCTCGCCCGCGGCGATGGTCTCGGCGTCGAAGACCACGAGATCGGCGGCGAGGCCGGGGCGCAGGCGCCCGCGGTCCGTGAAGCCGAACACGTCGGCGGGCATCGACGTGATGCGGCGCACCGCCTCCTCGAGAGACAGCGCCTTGCGCTCGCGCACCCAGTGGCCGAGGAGCCGGCTCGTCTGGCCCGCCTCGCAGAACAGGGTGAGATGGGCGCCCGAGTCGGCGAGGCCGATGAGCGCGATGGGATGGGTGAAGATCTCCGCCACCGCCGCCGCGTCGGTGTTCATGATGGCCACCGTGAAGCGTGTCTTGAGATCGTCGGCGAGGGCGAGATCGAAGAAGGCGTCGACGGAATCCTTGCCCACGGCGGCCGCGACCTCGCCGACGGTGCGCCCGACCAGGCCCTGATGCTCGGGGCGATGGACACCCTCCACGCGGAGGGGAGAGGTATCGCCGACGAAGAGCGAGGAGCGGCCGGCGGTGGCCCGGAACTCCGCGCGAAACCCGGAATCAGCGAAGAGGGCGCGCCACTGGGACGGCGAAGCCTCGAGCACCCGCTTCCACACGGGGAAGCGGAAGAACACGAAGGCGCCGTAGAGATCGAAGGTGGAGGTGAGGGGCGAGCACGTCACCTGTGGGTAGATGCGGAGGCCCTCGCGGTTGAGCGCTTCCAGGCGAGCGAGGATCACGCGATGCTCCCCCGCCCGCTCGGGATTGTGGCGGAGGGACACCGGGGTGATGGGGCGGCGGGCGGCGTGGGCCAGCTCCACGAAGCGGTCGACCTCGGCCACGCGATCGGGCCGCGAGCCCCCGATGGTGATCTCCATCACGCCCCGACCGCTGTCACCCATGGCCGCCGCGAGCTCGTTCATCTCCTCGTCGGTGGCGAGCCGGCTCGGCACGGGCCGGCCCTTGGCCCCCACGTGATTGTGATTGGTGGTGGAGGAAAAACCCACCGCGCCCGCGGCCATGGCCACCCGCACCTCGTGGGCCATGCGCTCGATCTCCTCGGGAGTGGCCGCGCGCTCCCACGCCGCGTCGCCCATCACGAACTGGCGGACGGCGGAGTGCCCTGCCATGGCCCCCACGTTGACGGCGAGGCCGCCCCGATCGAGCGCGTCGAGGTACTCGGCGAAGCTCTCGAACTCCCAGCGGATCCCCTTCTCCATGGCCTCGAGCGACATGCCCTCGACGTATTCCAGCATGCGCATGAGGGTGCCGCGGTCGCCGGGGCGGCAGGGAGCGAGGGTGAAGCCGCAATTGCCGGTGACGATGGTGGTGATGCCGTGCCAGGAGGAGCAGGAGGCGAGAGGGTCCCAGGTGAGCTGGGCGTCGTAGTGAGTGTGCGGATCGATGAAGCCGGGGGCGACCACCAGCCCTCCCGCGTCGATCTCCTTCGCCCCGCGCCCGGTGACCTGCCCGACCTCGGAGATCCGCCCGTCCCGCACGGCCACGTCGCCGGAGCGCGGGGGGCTCCCGTGCCATCGACAATCGTCCCGCCCCGGATGATCAGATCGCAGCTCATGGGCTCCCTCTCGAAGTTCGTCGGGATCGTAGCACGTCGGCGCGACCGCAGGTGGGGCTCAGCTCACGCCCACTCGCCCACGAACGGCGAGTGGTAGTGCGCCGCCGTGCCGGCCAGCTCTCGCTCGGTGGCCGCGTCGAGGGGCCGGAAGCGCGCGGCGGCCGCGAGCACCTTCGGCAGAACAGTGACGTCGCCGGCGCTGCACAGCGTGGTCACGGGCTTCGACAGGACGAAGGCCACCGCCTGCTCGATGATGGCCTCGTCGGTGAACGGCTCGTACCACGTGGTATGAGTCCTGGGACGCCCTCCCCACGGGTCCTTGGCCACGCTCTTGATGATGTGCACGCCGACGTCGCGCCGGGCGCATTCCTGGAGCAGCGCCTCCGCGCTCTCCCGGTATTCGGGGATGGCCCACAGCACGAAGTTCAAGGGGAACATGACAGTGTCGAAGTCGAAGCGCCGGAGCGCCTCGAGATGCGTGCGCGGAGCGTCGTGGGTGTGCCCGGTGATGCCGAGCCACCGCGTCAGCCCTTGCTCGCGGGCTGCCACCAGCGCCTCGAGGGCGCCGCCCTTGGCCGTGCACGCGTCGAGATCGGCGAGCTTGCCCACGGAGTGCAGCTGGTAGAGATCGACCCGGTCCGTGCCCAGCCGCTCCAGGGAGCGGCCGAGCTCGGCGGTGGCCGTCTCGCGCGTGCGCTCGATGGTCTTGCACCCGAGAAAGACGTCCTGGCGGATCCGCGGCATCCACGACTTCAGCCGCAGCTCCGCCTCGCCGTAGCGAGGCGCCACGTCGATGTGGTTCACGCCGTGAGCGAGGGCGGCTTCGATGGCGTGGTCGGCCACCTCCTGGGTCGCCCGTCCGATACCCGCCGCTCCGAAGGTGACCACGCTGCTCATGTGTCCGGTACGGCCGAGGCGTCGCGTCTCCATTCGTCTCTCCTCGCGTTCGGTGAAGGACCCTCGTCACTCGCTCCCGCCAGCCAGACCGTCTTGCCAAATAGTAGCCGAAGACCACTCTTGTAGTCGGAGCGGATTAGACAGTATCCTCGCCTCGCCATGCCCTGGGCGCCCGTCAACGGCATCCGCCTCTACTACGAGGTCACCGGCTCGGGAGCTCCCCGCGGGCTTGCCCACACCGCGCGCGAGGTGCCGATCAAGCGGCCCAGCATCTACGCGCTGG
>DASYQB010000254.1:0-5291 GCA_036005985.1 Candidatus Methylomirabilota bacterium
GCCATGGGGAAGGCGCCCAGGCCCATGAGAGTCTGCGTCACCGGGACCTGGGTCAGCTCGGCCAGCGCGTAGAGCTCGGGCGAGCCGTCGGACGAGATGACGCCGCCTCCCACGTAGAGGACGGGGCGCTTGGCCCGCACGATGGCCCGCGCCGCCTTCTTGATCTGGCCGGGATGGCCCTCGTAGGTCGGGTTGTAGGAGCGGAGGTGAACCTTGTCGGGATAGTCGAAGGACCACTCCTTGACGAGGACGTCCTTGGGCAGGTCCACGTGCACCGGACCGGGCCGTCCCGAGGAAGCGATGTGAAACGCCTCCTTGATGGTCATGGCCAGATCGTTGCCGTCCTTGACGAGGAAGTTGTGCTTGGTCGCCGAGCGCGTGATCCCGACATTGTCCGCTTCCTGGAACGCGTCGTTGCCGATCAGGTGTGTCGGCACCTGGCCGGTGAAGGCAACCAGGGGAATGGAGTCCATGAGGGCGTCCTGGAGTGCCGTCACCAGATTGGTCGCGGCCGGCCCCGAGGTGACGAGGCATACCCCCGTCTTGCCCGTGGTGCGCGAATAGCCCTCGGCGGCATGACCCGCTGCCGCCTCCTGGCGAACGAGGATGTGGCGGATCCCTTCGAAGTCGTACAGCACGTCGTAGATCGGCAGCACGGCCCCTCCGGGGAGGCCGAAGATGAGATCCACACCCTCACGCTTCAACGACTCGAGCAAGATACGCGCGCCTGATAGCTTCACCGCCTGTCCTCCATTCCGTTTCCTGCGAGTTCCGCCAGCACTCCGTGAGTTTTCCGCACCGCTAGAGGAGGCCGGCCGAGGCCGGGCTCTCCGTGATCGTCGATGGCGCCACCGTTCGGGGTGCCGTGGACGCCGTGGAAGTCTCTCATCGCGCGCGCTTCTTCCGTGCTTTGGACGCCCGCTGCTTGATGCGGGCCTGGGCGGAGGCGAGCCAGGCGATGGGCACCATGTAGGGCGAGCAGGAGACGTAGTCCATGCCCACGCGGTGGCAGAACTCCACCGACGACGGCTCGCCGCCGTGCTCACCACAGATCCCCACCTTGAGCTTGGGACGCGAGCGCCGGCCCCGCTTGATCCCGATCTCGATCATCTCCCCTACCCCTTCCTGGTCGAGGACCGCGAACGGGTCGTGGCGGAGGAGCTTCTTCTCCAGATAGAAGGGCAGGAACTTGCCGATGTCGTCACGGCTGTAGCCGAAGGTCATCTGGGTCAGGTCATTGGTGCCGAAGGAGAAGAAATCGGCATGCTCGGCAAGCTTGTCGGCGATGAGGGCGGCCCGCGGCACCTCGATCATCGTGCCGACCGAGTAGCCCACCGGCACGCCCATCTCGCTCACCGTGCGCTCGGCCATGCGCACGGTCATGTCTCGGGTCAGCTTCATCTCCGCCACCGTGCCTGTGAGCGGGATCATGATCTCGGGTGGCTCCACCCGCACCCCGCGCCGGGCCACCTCGCACGCTGCTTCCATGATGGCCCGCACCTGCATCTCGTAGATCTCGGGGAACGTGATGCCGAGACGGCAGCCGCGGTGCCCGAGCATGGGATTGGCTTCGTGGAGCGCTTCGATGCGCGCCTTGATGGCGCCCAGCTCCTGATGCCGGGCGGGATTGATGCCGAGGGCGTCGAGGCGCGTGAACTCCTCGAGCACTTCCTTGTAGCTGGGCAGGAACTCATGGAGCGGCGGATCGAGGAGCCGGATGGTCACCGGGTAGCCGTCCATGGCGGTGAAGATGCCGATGAAATCCTCGCGCTGGAAAGGCAGCAGCCGGTCCACCGCTTTGCGCCGCGTCTCGGGATCACGCGCCATGATCATCTCGCGCACGATGGGGATACGGTCTTCCTTGAAGAACATGTGCTCGGTGCGCACGAGGCCGATGCCTTCCGCCTCGAACTCGCGCGCCTTGCTCGCGTCGCCGGGCGTGTCGGCGTTGGCGCGCACGCGCGTCGTGCTGGACTTGCGCGCCCAGTCGAGGAGCTCCCGAAATTCTGCGGACAGCTTGGGGTCGACGAGGGGCAGGCTCCCCAGCACTACTTCGCCGGTGGCGCCGTTCAGGGTGACGACCTGTCCTTCGCGCACCACCACCCGGCCCGCGCGGAAGAGCCGATTCTCCTCGTCCACCACCACGTCGCCCGCACCCACCACGCAGCTCTTGCCCCAGCCTCGGGCCACCACCGCGGCGTGCGAGGTCAGGCCGCCCCGCGAAGTGAGCACGCCTTGCGCCGCGTGCATGCCCTCCACGTCCTCCGGCGAGGTCTCCTGGCGGACGAGGATGGCCGCCTCCTCGCGCAGCGCCATCTGCACCGCCTTCTCCGGATCGAACACGACCCTGCCCACCGCGGCGGCCGGCGTGGCGGCCAGTCCGCGCGCGATGGCCGTGTAGGTGGCCCGGGGATCGACGGTCTTGACGAGGAGCTGGTTGAGGGAAGCGGGATCCACCCGCAAGAGCGCGGCGTCCCGCTCGATGAGCTTTTCCCGCACCATCTCGACGGCGATGCGCACCGCGGCGCCCCCCGTGCGCTTGCCCGAACGCGTTTGCAAGATGAAGAGGCGACCTTCCTGCACGGTGAACTCGATGTCCTGCATGTCGCGGTAGTGGCGCTCCAGCCGCTCCTTGATGGCGACCAGCTCCGCATAGACCTTCGGCATCGAATTCTCGAGCGCGGCGATGGGCTGCGGCGTCCGGATGCCCGCCACCACGTCCTCCCCCTGCGCGTTCACGAGGAACTCGCCGAAGAAGCGCCGCTCTCCCGACGACGGATCCCGGGTGAAGCAGACGCCGGTGCCCGACGTCTCGCCGAGATTGCCGAAGACCATGGCCATCACGGTGACCGCGGTGCCCCAGTCATCGGGCAGACGGTGGATGCGGCGATAGTCCACCGCCTTCTTGGCGAACCATGAGTCGAACACGGCGGCCACGGCCTGCCGGAGCTGCTCGGCGGGATCCTGGGGAAAGGGCTTCCCCGTACGCGCTTGGACGAGCTGCTTGAACTCCGCGACCAGCGCCTTGAGCGAGTCGGGCGGGAGGTCAGCGTCGGTCTTGGCGCCCGCCGCGGCCTTGGCATGCTCGAGCATCTCGTCGAAGGCGCGGCGCTCGATGCCGAGGACGACATCCCCGAAGATCGTGATGAAGCGCCGGTAGCAGTCCCAGGCGAAGCGCTCGTTCTTCGTCCATCGGGCGAGGCCGAGAACCGTCTTGTCGTTCAGCCCGAGGTTGAGCACCGTATCCATCATGCCCGGCATGGAGACCCGTGAGCCCGAGCGCACCGACACGAGGAGCGGCCGTGACGCGTCGCCGAACTTGAGCCCGGCCGCCGTCTCGAGACGAGCGAGGCCGGCCTGGACCTGGTCCCACAACCCCACGGGATACTTCCGGTCGTTCGCGCTGTAGCCGGCCCAGGCTTCGGTGGTGATGGTGAAGCCGGGGGGCACCGGCACGCTCAGATTGGTCATCTCGGCGAGCTCGCACCCCTTGCCGCCCAGGAGGGGACGCAGGGCGCTCGACCCCTCCGCCTTTCCGTTGGCGAAGGAGTACACGTACTTGGGACGTCGAGTGGGGGAGGCCGGTGACTTTCTCCGTGCCTTCGAGCGAGACATGACGCGCGCCATTTCAACGACCCCCTCGGCAGCGACTCCCGTGTCGCGCCGGGCGATGTGCGGAGATAGAAAGGCAGGCCCCGAGGAGGCCTGCGCTATCCGCCCATGCTATGCGAGGGGAGAGGCGATGTCAACGAATTTTCTTCAGCAACGGGCACTTACGAGACTTTAGCGTCACGTCCCTTCCGAGCGGAAGCGCGGCGAGGCCGCTCCGCGCGTCGTTCTTTGCCCCCCGTATTTCCCATGTTGCCGATGACAAGCTTTTCGACAGCAGTGAGGTGATCCAGCATGGCCCGGCGGGCACCGTCTTCATCCCGGCGCCGGATCGCGCCGAGGATGCGCCGGTGATCCTGATGCGAGCGCTTGGGCCTGCCCCGCGTGAGCAGGCTCTCCTCCCGGCTCTGGCCGAGGAGATCGACGAGCGCATTGACGATGCGCACGATGGCGCGATTGTGGGCGGCGGCGGCGATGGCCGCGTGGAGCGCCGAGTCCTGGGTCATACCGGTGCGCCCGCCCGCCACCTCGCGCGCCTGCTCGCCGAGGATGCGCTCCATCTCCGCGATCTCCTCCCGGCTCGCCCGCCGCGCCGCGAGGGCGGCGATGGCCGGCTCGAGGAGGCGCCGCGCCTCGAAGAGCTCGCCCACCGCCTCGCGATGCGGGAGGATCACGAGGGCCAGCGGCTCGATGAGGGCCTCCACCGACACGTCCTGTACGAAGGCGCCCTCGCCCGCCCGGATCCCGATGAGGCCGCGGCTCTGCAGCGCGCGGAGGGCCTCGCGCACCGACGTCCGGCTCACCCGAAATCTCTCGGCCAGCTCGCGCTCGGGGGGGAGACGGTCGCCCGAGGTGAGGCGGCCGTCGGCGATGAGCGCCTTGACCTGGCGGACGATGTCTTCGTAGATCCGGATGGACTTGACCGGCTCGAGCTCCATCAGGCGTGGCCGGGCTCGCCGCCCTGGCGAGCGGCCGTCCTCGCCAGCCACCATCCCAGCGCGAGCACGAAGACGCCGAGCACGATCGACAGCCAGAGGTCAGCGGCCTTCGCGGCGGGACCGAGCCACCGCTGCACGACGGGATCGTCGGTCATCATCTCTCCCGCCACGTAGCCGAGCACACCGCCCCCCAGCCACACGATCCACTCGAAGCGGGCCATGAGGGTAGCGAGGAGCCCGCTGCCCCACACGACGAGGGGCAGCGAGAGCGCGATGCCGAGGACGACGAGCACCATGTCGCCCTTGGCGGCGGCGGCCACGCCCAGCACATTGTCGAGGCTCATGGTCACGTCGGCCACGATGATGATCCAGATCGCCTCGCGGAGCGTGGTGCCCTGCCGCGGGCCACCGTGCTCGCTCTGGCCGGGCCTGACCAGGCGGATGGCGATCCAGATCAGGGCGAGGCCACCCAGGAGCTGGAGAAGGGGAATGCTCAGCAGGTAGCTCACGATCGCGATGAAGGCGACGCGCAGACCGACCGCGCCCGCCGTTCCCCAGATCCGGCCGAGGAGCTGCTGGCGCGGGGCGAGCCCGCGGACGGCGAGGGCGATCACGAGGGCGTTGTCGCCGGCGAGCGAGATGTCGATGAGGATGATGCCGAGAAGACGCACCCAGAATTCCGGGTCCATGAGCCACGTCATGCGAGGCTCTCCCGCTCCTGACGGCGCGCGAGCCACCAGCCGA
>DASYQB010000255.1:0-4698 GCA_036005985.1 Candidatus Methylomirabilota bacterium
GTGAAGTCGGGCGCCTGGAGTGAGCGGAGGGCCTCGGAACGATCCCGGGCGCTCTGGGCGAGCACCCAGACGTGACCGCGATCGCTGCCCACGACGGGCTGGCCCAGGTGCCTCCCCAGCGCGGCCACGTTCACCCGGGTCCCTCGTACGAACTCCTGCTCGCGACCCGGAGGGAGGGGAACGCAGAGCTCGCCCTTGCAGAGCCCCTCAGGCTTGGCTACCCAGCCGGTGGCTTGCTCTGCCTGCCGCGCGGACAGCCACAGTGCGTCGCCTGACACCTCGGCCTGGGGCACCTCGAACTCGCCGGCGTCGGTCAGTAGGGTGATCATGACGGAGAGCATCACAGAGCCGGGGGGAAAGGTCAAACGGAACCCCCGAGCACAAGGCGACCCTCTTGTGGCAGAGTATGGCGCGGGAGGACACCCACCATGGCAAAGCAGTCAGGCCCCTCGTACGTCTACGTAGGCGCGGCGCACTCGACCGCGGGGACCCGTGGCGGAATCTTCCGCCGCCCCGCGAGCGGAGGACCGTGGGAGCAGCTCGCCAAGGGTCTTCCCGACGACGCCCATGTGCAAGCCATCACCGTCGATCCCGCCAATCCCGTCGTGATCTATCTGGGCACGCACGACGGCCCCTACCGCAGCGTGGATCGCGGCGAGCGCTGGGAGCGGCTCGACTTTCCCCGCGGCGTACAGGCGTGGTCGATCCTCGTGCATCCCACCCGGCCCCGCGTGCTCTTCGTGGGAACCTCGCCGGTAGGTGTCTACCGAAGCGACGACGCGGGTGAGACATGGCGGAAGCTCGAGAAGGCCGTGCTGCCCGAGCGGGTGAAGATGCCCTTCGCCTGCCGCGTGATGCGCATGGACATCGACCCCGCGCGGCCGGACGAGATTCACGCCGCGCTGGAGGTGGGAGGTGTCATGCGGAGTCTCGACGGCGGAGAGACGTGGGAAGACGGCTGCGGCGATCTGCTCAAGCTCGCCGAGCTGCCGCATCTCAAGAGCCGCATCGTGAGCGACACGGACATTGAGGGCATGCTGGACGGCCACGCCCTCTGTGTGAGCGCGGCGCGGCCGGGGGCGGTGTTCGTGGCGCTCCGCATGGGTCTCTTCCTCAGCAAGGACCGCGGCGCGCACTGGGAGGACATGAAGGTGGGGCGCTTCTCCCCCCTCACGTACAGCCGCGACGTCCGGGTATCGCCCCAGGATCCTCGGGTGCTCTACGCTTGCCTCAGCCCGGCCGCGCGGAGCGAGGACGGCTCGCTCTACGTGAGCCGCGACGTGGGCGAGACGTGGACGCGCTTCGACCACGGCGTCAAGGCGGACAGCACCATGATGGCGGTGGCCCTGAATCCACGGAGCGCCGACCAGGTGCACTGCGTCTCGCGGAATGGACAAGTCTTCGGGACGCTCGATGGCGGACGCACGTGGAGCGAGGACCATCTGCCCGGGGGCGTGCGCGACGTTTACGCCGCCGCCAGCGCCTGAGCCGAGCGGCATGATCACGGACATCGCGTCCTATCTGCGCTTCTTCGACAGCCTCCAGCGGCGGACGGAGCGCGATGTGGCAGCGCTGCCCGCGGCCGCCGTGGCGTGGCGGCCGCCCGCCTCGAGAGGGGAAGCGGGCTGGAGCATCGGCCAGATCGTCGGCCACATCGGCGGCTCCCGCCTCTACTTCGCCAGCGCGTATCGCGGGGAGGGATGGATCTGGGGAGGCGTCGAGTCCGATCCAGACGACCAGAGCACCTGGCTACCCTGGCTGCGCGCCTCCGCCGAGCGCTATGTGTCCCTGCTCGAGGACACGCCGGCGCCCTGGCTGACGCGGCGGATCGAGATGATCGACACCCCCGGCCAGGCGCTCTCCGGCTGGCGGCTCCTCATGATGATGCTGGAGCACGAGGTGCACCACCGCTCCCAGATCGACAGCTATGCCGGCCTCGAGGGCTGGCCGGTGCCCGACATCTTCGGCCGCTCCGCCGAGTCCATCGACGCGCTTCAGGACAGTCAGCGACTCAAGCACGGAGGTGGACAGAGGGCGTAGCGAGAGCGGGCTAGGCCTTTCCGAGGAGAGCGCGCCGGGCCTTGGCCAGCTCCTTGAGCCGCTCCGGGCTCAGCTCGGGATAGTGGAGGTCGAGGGAGCCCAGGGCGTCGACGATGGCCGCGGCCACCACGGCCCGAGTGAACCACTTGTTGTCCGCGGGCACCACGTACCACGGGGCGTGCTTGGTGGCGGTGCGGCGCACCATGGTCTCGAAGGCGTCCATGTACTCCTTCCAGTACGCGCGCTCCTTGACGTCGTCCCCGGAGAACTTCCAGTATTTCCGCGGATCGTTGAGCCGCTCGAGCAGGCGCTTCTTCTGCTCCTTCTTCGACACGTGCAGGAAGAACTTCAGCACGACCACGCCGTTCCGGCTCAGGTAACGCTCGAACCGGCGGATGTCCGTGTAGCGATCCTCGAAGATCTCCTTCGGCTCCGCCTCGATGGGCAGCCGCTCGCGCTCGAGGAGCTCGGGATGCACGCGGAGCACCAGCACCTCCTCGTAGTACGAGCGGTTGAAGATGCCGATGCGGCCGCGCTCGGGGAGGCGCTTCACACAGCGCCAGAGATAGTCGTGGTCGAGCTCTTCGTCGCTCGGCGCCTTGAAGGAGGAGACCTCGCATCCCTGGGGGTTCACTCCCGACATCACGTGCTTGATCGTTCCGTCCTTCCCGGCGGCGTCCATGGCCTGGAAGATCACGAGCACCGCCCAGCGGTCCTGAGCGTAGAGCATGTCCTGGAGCTTGGCGAGCGCCTCGATGCCCATGGCCAAGACCTGCTGGGCCCGGACCTTCTCGTCCGGGCCGAAGCCCAGGGTGTCCCCCGGGTCCACGTCCTTGAGACGGAACGCCTCGCCTTTGCTGACTCGAAACGGTCGTGAGAGCTTCCCCGACTTCTTGATGATGGACTTGAGTCGCATGCGGTGCCGCCTCCGATGGGCCAGGCGTGGATACTGCCTGGCCCATCTAGCATGCAGGCGGCGTGCCGCCCCCAGTATTTCTACACGCGCGTCTCACTTCGCCACTGGCGGATCTGGGCGGCGTGCTCGCGATAGTGCTTGGGGCCGATGCTCTCGAGCAGCTCCCGGGCCGGCGCCCCCATGGCGAAATGCTCATCGCCCAGAACCGACGCGGCAGCGAGCAGCCCGCGGTGAGTCGACTCGAGATCGGCGAGGACCTTGGGGTGCGCCACGTGCGTGGCCTCCTCCACGAAGCGAGCGTTCCACGCGTCGTAGTCGTCATAGGCGCCCGCCGGATACGGAGGCTCGCCCCGCTCGATCCGCGCGAATGCCGGAGCCATTTCCCGGTCCCAGCCCGCGATGTGAATGAGAATCTCTCTCGCCCCCCACGTGCCCAGCCATACCGCCCTGCTCTGAGCTTCGTCGAGACCGTCCACCGCTTCCCGTAGCTCCTCGTACGCCTCACCCGCGTCCTGCAGCGCCTTCTCCTTGTCTCCCATGCGGTCCTCCCCGGCAGTTTGTCGGCCGCGCGCTTCTGCCCGCTAAGACCCCGCTGGCCTCAGTTTGTGAAACAGAAAAGCGAGAAGGGGCTAGAGCCGGCGAAGGATCGCCTCGGCCAAGATCGGAGCGGCTTCCGGAGCCGCCCCGAAGTAGAGGCTGGGCTCATGCACCTCGAGTTCCATGACCACGAAGCCGTCGCGCGCGTCGACCCCGTCCACGCGGGCGTAGAGCGGAGCGACGCCAAGCGCATGGAGGGTGCGCCGCCCGGCTTCGGTCACCCTGGAGGGCGGGACGGCCCGGGCCGAGGTCCCTCCGTAGGTCCGGTGAACACGGAAGTCTTCCCGCGCCGGGTGCTTGAGCATGGCGTGGGTCAGCTCGCCGTCGATGAAGACGAGCGACCACTCCCCGCGCGTCCGGATGTCCTCGAGAAAGGGCTGTACCATCGCGGGCCGCCGCAGTCGTCCCTCGTCGAGGGCGGCCGCGATACCATGAACGCTCTCGGGAGTCACCAGGGTAGCCTGATGGCCCGAGGCGGCAATGGCCGGCTTCACCACCGCCTTCCGCCAGCCGCGCTCGGCGAGGACGAGGGGCAGATGAAGGGCGGCCGGCTCGTCGACCATGACGGTGGGAACCACGCCCACGCCACGCTGCTCGAGGTCCAGCAGATACCGCTTGCTGAGATTCCACCGGACGAGATCCGGAGAATTCCAGAAGCGCACGCCCGCCGCCTCCCAGCGGGCGAGCCAGTCGAGAAAGGCCTCCGGCTCATGGTGATAGTCCCAGCTCGAGCGGAAGATCACCGCGTCGAAGTCGTCAAAGCGCTGTCCGGGAGCGTTCCAGGGAATGCCGGTGACCGTGACATGGCGGTCCTCGAGCGCGCGCTTGACGTGGAGATCGCTGTCGGAGATGTTCGGCCAGGCGAGACACGTGACGAAGCAGACGCGGCGGGTCATCGAGCAGACACTACCACCGGGGAGGGGAGCCCGGGGTCGGGATACGACGTGACGCGAACCCGGAGGCGAACGATCCGGATGAACGGGCGAAGGCTGGCAGATCGTCGAGAAGGAGGCGCCGCATGAACCGGCGGGGATTTCTCACCGGCGCGGTGAGCGGATTGACCCTGGCCTCCGCCGGGCGCGCGCGTCCCGCCCGTGCTCAGGCGGGCGGTCCACCGCCTCCTGGCTACGTTCGTCTCCGTGTGG
>DASYQB010000256.1:0-19125 GCA_036005985.1 Candidatus Methylomirabilota bacterium
CGTCGAAGTAGGTGGACGCCGCGATCACGTCGGGGTTCAGGGCCCGGAGCTTCGTCAGGATGGCGGAGAAGTCGGTGTGACCCTTCGGGTAGGCCTCGTGCAGCACGACCTGCATCCCCCGCTTCTTCGCGAGGTCCACCGTGCCGATGGCGGCCGTCTTCGCGAACAGGGTGTCCTCGTTGACGACGGCGATGGTCTTGAGGCCCCGCTTCGAGGCCAGGTCGACCAGCCCCTCGAGGTAGACCTCGGCGGGCGAGATCACCATGAAGATGTACTTGCGTCCCTGCCGGAAAATCGAGGTGGTGGCGGCGAGGGGCGACACGAGGACTTTCTTGTACTTCTCGCTGATGCCCGCCACCGACTCCGTGATGCTCGACGAGTAGGGCCCCATCACCGCGTCCACCTTGTCCTCGGTGATGAGCTTCTCGTACAGCCGCTGCGCGGTCTGGGTCGAGGACTGGTCGTCGTACATCACGAACTCGACCTTGCGCCCGAGGAGGCCGCCTTTGGCGTTCAGCTCGTCCGCGCACACCTCGTAGCCTTCCTTCTGGTACGTACCGGGCTTGGCGTAGGTGCCCGTCAGCGACAGCGACGCGCCGATCTTGATGGGGGCCTGGGCCTGCGCGGGCGTCGAGGCGAGCAAGAAGGCAACGGTGACAGCGGTAGCAGAGCTCCACAGAAGTGTGGACATCGGATCCTCCTCGGGTGCTCCGGTAGCGGACCGGGTCAGCTTGAAATTGGCCTTGTTTTTAGCAAACTTGCGGAGGGCTGTCAAGGTTCCGGCCGGGACGGCCCACAACGGGACGGTCACTTGAGCGAGGTGAACGTGAACGCGCGGATGATATGACGCTGGGCGATGGCGAAAACGACCAGCACCGGCGCGACTACGAACATGCTGCCCGCCATGATGATGTGCCAGCGGTCGCCCGTGCCCTCTTCTCTCAACATGGCCACGCCGATGGGCAGCGTGCGCACCGCGTCGTTGGTGGTCATGACGAGCGGCCAGAAGAAGTCGTTCCAGTGGTAGACCACGCTGAACAGGGAAAAGGCCACGAGGGTCGGGCGGGCGATCGGCGCGAGCACGCGGAAGATCATGGTGAAAGTGCCGGCGCCGTCGACTCGGGCGGCGTCCACGATGTCGTTGGACACCTGGAGGAAGGCGTCGCGGATCAGGAACGTCCCCAGCGCGGACACGGCGTAGGGCAGGATGAGCGAGGCATAGGTATTGAGCAGGCCGACCTTGCTGAACAGCATGTAGAGCGGCACGAAGCGGACCTGGGGCGGCACGATGAGGCAGGCGATCACGACGAGGAAGCAGGCATCGCGGCCCCGCCACGAGAGCTTGCTGAACGCGAAGCCCGCGAGGCAGCCGAAGAAGAGCTGGCAAATGAGAATGCCCGCGGTCTGGATGGCATTGGTCACGGCGTAACGCAGAAACGGCCCCGAGGCCCAGGCCTTGGCGTAGTTCTCCCAATGCGGCGGAAGGGGCCACAGCGCGGGCGGGAACCGGGTCACCCCCGCCATGTCCTTGAGCGACGTGCTGATCATCCACACGTAGGGGAAGACCTCGGCGAGCGCCACCAGGGCGAGCGCGGCGAGGGTAAGCGCGCGAATCCCCACGGGGCGGGCCCTCATGTCGGGTAGTGGACGCGACGGCGAAAGGTCAGCCACTGCGCGAAGGTGAGGGCCACGATCACCACGAAGAAGAGCACCACCGCCGCCGAGGCCTTGCCGAGCTTGAAGTATTGAAAAGCCTGCTCGTAGATGTAGTAGACGTAGATCACCGTCGACGCGACGGGGCCGCCCTGCGTCATGATCTTCACGATGTCGAAGCCCTGAAAGCTCGTGATGGTCAGGGTGATCAGGAGAAAGAGCGTGGTGGGGGTGAGGAGCGGCCACGTGACGTGGCGGAAGCGCTGCCAGCCGCCCGCGCCGTCGAGCGCGGCTGCCTCGTAGAGATCGCCAGGAATCGCCTGAAGTCCCGCGAGATAGATCACCATCGGGTACCCGACCGACTTCCACACCGTCACCAGCACCAGAGACGACAAGGCCAGGCGATGGTCGCCGAGCCAGTTCACGGCGGGCAGGCCGACCAGGCGGAACAGCCAGGCGACGAGCCCGTACTGCGGGTCGAGCAGCCAGATCCACAGGAGCGAGACGGCGACCCACGAGACGACGTAGGAGCTGAAGATCGACGCCTGGAGGAGGGCGCCCACGCGCGTGCGCTCGTTCAGGAGCACGGCGAGGGCCAGCCCCAGCACCTGCGACAGCATCACCACGCCCACGGAGTACTTGACGGTGTTGGTGACGACGTCCCAGAACTCCACCGAGGCGAGCGCGTGATAGTTGGCGGCGCCTACCCAGCGCGCGGGCATGACGAGGTCCCACTCGTAGAAGCTGACCCAGGCCGAGTAGGCGACCGGATAGAGGTAGACGAGGGCGAAGATGAGCAGCGAAGGCGCGGCCAGGGCGAATCCCAGCCGCGCCTCCGCGCGGACGCGCCTACTGCTGCTTGGCGAGGATCTCGTTGGCCTTGGCCTCCGCCGCCTGCATGACCTCGGCTGCGGTCTTGATACCGAGCACCGCGGCCTCCAGGTTCGGCTGGATCACCTCGCGCTGGATCTCGATGAGGGCGGGCGTGTACGGGAAGCGCTGGGCCGTCCGCAGCTGGTCGATGGCCGTCTTGTAGTTCGGGTTCTGCTTGTAGAACGCCTGCATCTCGGGCGAGTTGACGGCCGAAGTGCGGATGGGCATGTAGCCCGTGGCCTTGGAAAGCGAGATGGTCTGGGCGGGCTCGGTCATCCACTTGATGAAGGCCCAGCCGGCTTCCTTCTGGGCGGGAGGGGCGTCGCGGGCGATGACGAAGAACGTTCCGCCCGTGGGCACCGCCTGCTTGACCTTTCCGGGGAGGAAGGCGGTGCCGAGCTTGAACTTGGCATTCTCCGTCATGTAGTTCAGAAACGCCGTGGACGTGTAGATCATCGCCACCTTGCCGTTGATGAAGTCCGTGTTGGTGACCGTCCACGCGTTGTAGTCCTTGCCCGGCGGACGCTTCATCGTCTTGTCCTTGTTCACGAGGTCGACCCAGAACTGAAGCGCCTCCGTGCCCTTTTCGCGGAAGGCGGCCTTCTTGCCGTCGGGGGTGACGAGCGTGCCGCCCGCCTCATGGAGCAGCGCGTACCAGAACCACCAGTCCACGGGCACCTCGAAGCCGTAGGTCTTGATCTCGGTGCCCTCGCGCACGGTGAGCTTGGCCGCGGCGTCACGCAGCTCGTCCCACGTCGTGGGAACCTTCACGCCCTTGGCGGCGAGCATGTCGGCGTTGTAGTAGAGGATGGGCGTCGAGCGGAAGAAGGGCAGGGCCACGAGGGGCGCCGGCGGCTTGCCCAGGTAGTCGAAGTACGTGTGCTGGGTCTGTCCCGGCAGGTAGTCTTCGAGATCCGCGCCGTTCGCGCCCTTGGCATAGGGCTCGAGGTTCTCGAAGAGGCCGGAGGCGGCGAGCTGCGGAATGGCCTCCCCGATGACGTGGAAGGCGGCGGGCGCGGTCTTGGTCGCCGCCGCCGCGCGGATCTTGGCGAGGGCCTCGAAGTAGTCGCCCTGGTACGTTCCCTCGATCCTGTATTTGGACTGCGACTCGTTGAACCGCTTGATGTGGGCCTCGGTCACCTCGCGGTTCGTGCCCCCGAAGGAATACCAGAACTGCGCCATGATGGGGCTCTGAGCCGCGGCCGGCCCGGCCGCGCCGAGGAACCCGGCAATCAAGAACAGGGCCAGCGCTCGTCTCATCCTGTATCTCCTTTGATTGTGTGGATGACGCTCCGGAACCCAAATCAACGGCGCGGGTGAAGCAGCGGGATTATAGCGCGTGTCTTGCTGCGCGCACGTTGCGGATATGTGAATTGACTGATCCTACCCGTCCCGCTATTGTGACCGTCCATGCTTCGAACCACGCTCGCGGGCAGCCTTCCCAAGCCTTCCTGGCTCGCCGATCCGGATCATCAGCTCTTCGCTCCGTGGGTGCCGCCGGTCGAGCGTCTCGAGGAGGCTCAGGACGACGCGGTCCGCCTCGCCCTCCATGACCAGGAGGATGCCGGCCTGGACATCGTCAGCGATGGCGAGCAACGCCGCCGGCATTACATCTGGGGGTTTCTCGACGGCTTGAGCGGAACCGACACGCAGCGGCTCGGAAAGAAGCGGACCCGCGGCGGCAAATACGTGGCCGAGCAGGAGGTGGCCCGGATCGTCGGCGAGGTGACGTGGCGCGGACCCGTCATGGGCCCCGCGCTGGCCTTCACCAAGGCTCACACGCGCCGCCCGGTGAAGGTCGCCCTGCCCGGTCCCATGACCATGGTCGATACCACCCTCGACGAGCACTACCGATGCGACGAGGAGAGCCTCGCCATGCGCTTCGCCGGCCTCTTGAATGCGGAGGCGCGCGCGCTGGCCACCGCGGGCGCCGACGTGATCCAGTTCGACGAGCCCTGCTTCAACATCTATCTCGACAAGGTCAAGGCCTGGGGAATCCGCGCGCTGGAAGCCGCGATCACCGGCGTGCCCTGCACCACGGCCATCCACATCTGCTACAGCTACGGCATCCCGCGCGTGCTCGCGTGGAAGAAACAGAACACGGAGTGGGGCCAATACGGGGTCACCCTCCCGTTGCTCCGCGAGACGCGCATCGCCCAGATCTCGGTGGAGTGCGCGGCATCCGGAGTCGACGTGGCCGTCCTGGAAGGGGCGCGCGGCAAGGACGTGCTCCTCGGCGTCATCGACGTGGGCACCGAAGAGATCGAGTCGCCCGAGCTGGTCGCCACGCGGATCCGGAAAGCGCTCCCCTATGTGGATCCGGGACGTCTCTTTCCCTGCACGGACTGCGGCCTCGTTCCGCGCACCCGGCACGTCGCCCAGGCGAAGCTCCGAGCCCTCGTCGAGGGCTCGCGAATCGTCCGCCGCGAGCTCGGCGGCAGCTGACTCGACCGTTCGAGGGGGCGCGCCGTCTTGACAAGGCGCCGGCGCGACCCTACAGTCGGCCAGCCCGACCAGACGGTTCACTCTACTTGGCCGGTCAACTTCCATGGAGGACGCAACGATGCGACGACTCCTCTCCTTTGCCCTGGTGCTCGGAATCCTGCTCATGGGGGCGGCGGTGCCCGCGACGGCGCAGGACACCCTCAAGATCGGCGCGCCTCAGCCCATGACCGGCCCCGACGCGCCTTTCGGCGACAAGTTCAAGAAGGCCTACGGCATGGCGGTCGAGGAGATCAATGCCAAGGGCGGCGTCAACGGCAAGAAGATCGAGGTCATCATCGACGACCACCAGGCCAAGAACGCCATGGCGGCCACGGTAGCCGAGAAGCTCATCACCCAGGGCAAGGTGCTCGTGCTCACGGGCGGCCGGGCCTCGGGCCAGGCCGTCGAGATCGCCTCCGTCGCCCAGCGACTGAAGACCCCGTACGTGGTGGACCATCCCTCGGCCGACATCATCACCGCCAAGGGCTTCGAGTGGGTGTTCCGCAACAACCCGACGGGCTCGATCTACCCGCAGGCCTTCAACAAGTTCATCAGCGAGGTGCCGGGGGCGATGCCGAAGTCGGCCGCGGTGGTCTACGACAATTCCGTCTTCGGCAAGACCATCTCCAACTCGGCCATGACCTTTCTCAAGTCCAAGAACGTACCCATCGTCAACGACGAGGCTTATCCGGTCAACAGCCTGGACTTCAAGCCGGTGATGACCAAGGTCAAGTCGAACAATCCCGACTACCTCCTGATGGTCGCCGTGGCCACCACCGACGCCATCCTCCTCACCAAGCACGCCAAGGAGATCGGCGTGGCCCCGCGGGCCTTCGTCGGCTTCGGCGGCGGTTTCGGGGTGGAGGACTTCGCCAAGGAGCTGGGGCCGCAGAGCCAGAACGTCTTCTCGTCGGCGGCGTGGTCCGGCAATCCCAATGATCCGACGGTGAAGGAGTTCTACAAGAAGTTCCACGACAAGTACGGCATCTGGCCCAAGGAGCACGAGGTCGAAGGCTATGCCATCGTGTACGTGATCGCCGACGCCATGCGACGCGCCCAGCTCACCGGCAACGTGGACGCCGACCGCGAGGCCATCCGCCAGGCCCTGCTCAAGACCGACATGACCACGGTGTTCGGCAAGCTCAAGTTCGGCAACTGGGCGGGGCCGCTCGGCGACCCCTACACCAACCAGAACATCTACTCGCCGGACCACTCGGTGCTCGCGCAGTGGCTGGACGGTAGGCTGCAGAACGTCTGGCCCAAATCCAACGCCGAGACCAGCTACGTCTTCCCCGACAACACGGTGAAGCGGTAACTCCGCCCGAGGGGATCGAGAGGGCACTCTCTCCCTCCGTGGAGGGAGAGGGCCGGTGGCCCTCCGCGCACGACCCGGCCCCGTGGACACCTTCGTCCAGAGCGTCGTCAGCGGCGTCCTGACGGGCTCGCTCTACGCCATGATCGGCGTGGGGCTGACCGTGGTCTTCGGCGTCATGCGCATCATCAATCTCGCCCACGGCGAGCTGGTCATGCTCGGCATGTACGGCGCGTTCTGGGCGCACGCCCTGTGGAAGCTCGACCCGTTCGTGTCCATCGCGCTCTGGGTGCCGCTGATGTTCGGAGGCGGCATGCTCGTCTACCGCTTCCTGTTGAGGCCGATCATCCCCGGCGGAGAGCTCAACACCCTCCTCTACACCGCGGGCTTCTCCCTCCTCATTGCCAATCTCGCGCTCTTCGCGTGGACGGGAGACTATCGGACGATCAAGCTCCCCTACGCCATCACCCCCCTGCGGCCTTTCGGCATCGCCGTGCCCATCCCGCTCGCCATCGCTTTCGCCCTCGCTATCGTCATAACGGCCGCCCTCTACCTCTTCCTCTCCCGCACCGACCCCGGGCGCGCGATTCGCGCCACCAGCCAGAACCCGGAGGCGGCGGCCCTCATGGGCATCGACGTCGAGCGCATCTCCATGCTCACTTTCGGCCTCGGCAGCGCGCTGGCCGGCGCGGCGGGCGTGCTCCTCGCCCCCTCCCTCTACCTCTACCCGACGGTGGGAGAGATCCTCATCGCCAAGTGCTTCGTCATCGTGGTGCTGGGCGGGCTCGGCTCCGTGTCGGGGGCCATCGCGGGAGGCGTTCTCCTGGGTCTCGTCGAATCGCTCGGCGCCGTCTACGTCTCCGTCGCCTACAAGGACACCATCGGCTTCATCATGTTTCTCCTCGTCCTGCTCTTCCGCCCGTCCGGGCTCTTCGGCGTGGGCAAGTCATGACGCGAGGGTCCGCGGGCGCCGCTGTTCTCGTGCTGGTCCTGGTACCCCCGCTTCTGACGTCGAACCCCTTCCTCCTCCACCTCGCCATCACCGTGCTCCTCTGGACACTGCTGGGCGCGGCGTGGAATCTCCTCGGCGGCTTCGCGGGGCAGGTCTCGTTCGGGCACTCGACGTTCTTCGGCGTCGGCGCCTACACCACCATGATTCTCTATCTCAAGGGAGGGCTCGCGCCGTGGTACGGCATGGTCCTGGGCGGCATGGTGGCCGTGCTGGTCTCGCTACCCATCGGCCTGATCTGCTTCCGGCTCCGCGGGCCCTACTTCTCCCTCTCGACGCTCGCGGTGGCGGAGATCGTGAGGCTGGTGGCGCTGAACTGGGAGGGACTGACCAATGGACCGGTAGGCCTCCTCATCACCACGCTGCCTCGAGTGGTATGGGGAGGCTGGACGCTCAACTGGGAGAGCAAGGTGCCTTTCTACTACATGATTGCCATCCTCGCCCTCGCCTCGATGCTCGCCACCTATCGCCTGTCGCGGGCGCGGCTCGGCGCCTATCTCCTCGCCATTCGCGAGGACGAGGACGCGGCCGAGTCGGTCGGCATCGACACCGTCCGCGCCAAGGTCCTCACCCTCGCGCTCTCCGCCTTCTTCACCGGGCTGGGAGGCGGCTTCTACGGACTGTACTTCCGTTACGTGGATCCGGACGCCGTCTTTCCCATTGCCCTCTCGGTGGAGATGGTGTTCATCGCGGTGGTCGGCGGCCTCGCCACGGTGATCGGCCCAGTCATCGGCGCCGTGTTCCTCACGACCATCGGCGAGATGTTCCGCGAGCGCTTCCTCGTCGGCCACCTGATCTTCTACGGGCTCTTCATGATGCTGGTCATCCGCTACCTGCCCGAGGGCATCTGGGGCGGTACGCGCCGCGCCTGGGCGAAACGGCCCTGAAAGAAACGCCCATGCCCCTACTGACCGTCGCCGATCTCACCAAGGACTTCGGAGGGCTCCGCGCCGTGTCCCGCCTCTCCTTCGATGCCGAGCCGGGCGAGATCCTCGGACTCATCGGACCGAACGGCGCCGGCAAGACCACCGTCTTCAACCTGGTCACGGGATTTCTCCGTCCGACCGCCGGCCGGATCCTGCTCGCGGGACGGAGCGTGGTCGGGCTCCGCCCCCACGCCATCACGCGCCGGGGCATCGCGAGGACCTTCCAGGTGGTCAAGCCCTTCCCCAGGCTGTCTGTCAGGGAGAACGTGACCCTCGCCGCCTTCAGCCACGAGGCGGCCCGGGGCCGGGCCGAGAGGCTCGCCGCCCAGGTCCTCGAGCGCGTGGGCTTGCAAGACAAGCTCGACTCGCGGGCGGCCGACCTGACGCTCGGCGAGCAGAAGCGGCTCGAGATCGCGCGGGCGCTCGCAACCGATCCCCGGCTCCTGCTCCTCGACGAGCCGATGGGCGGACTCAACCCGCGCGAGGTGAACGCCGCGTGCGCCCTCGTGGAGCAAATCCGCGCCGACGGCGTGTCCGTCATCCTCGTCGAGCACGTGATGAAGGCGATCATGCGGATCTCGAACCGCATCGTGGTGATCCATCACGGCGAGAAGATCGCCGACGGGCCGCCGGAGCGCGTGGTCAATGACCCGGGTGTCATCGCGGCCTATCTCGGCACGCGGGTGGTCTAGCCGTGCTGCGCGTCGAGGCGCTGGAAGTCGCCTACGGAAAGATCCAGGCGCTCTGGGGAATCAGCGTGGAGATCCCCGAGGGTCAGATCGTGGCCGTGGTGGGGGCCAACGGCGCGGGCAAGACCACGATGCTGAAGACGCTGTCCGGGCTCCTCCGCCCCATGGCAGGCCGGATCTCCCTCGACGACCGGCGGATCGATCTTCTCTCCCCGGCGGAGATCGTGGGGCTTGGCGTCGTTCACGTGCCCGAGGGGCGCAAGCTCTTCCCCGAGATGACGGTGCTCGACAACCTCCTCGTCGGCGGCTACCCAGCGGGCGCCCGCTCCCGCCGGCCCCAGCGGCTCGAGCACGTGTTCACCGTGTTCCCCCGTCTCGCGGAGCGCCGCCGTCAGCTCGCGGGCACGCTGTCGGGAGGCGAGCAGCAGATGGTCGCCATCGGCCGCGGGCTGATGGCGGGGCCGCGCATCCTCATGCTCGACGAGCCGTCGCTCGGGCTCGCCCCGATCATGGTGCAGGAGATGTTCGGCGTCATCGCCGAGATCAACCGGACCGGGGTGACGGTGCTTCTCGTCGAGCAAAACACCGAGCACGCCCTCGCCCTCGCCCATCGCGGCTTCGTGCTCGAGTCGGGACGCGTGGCGCTGTCGGGCACCGGACGGGAGCTGCTGGCCAGTCCGCAGGTGCGCGAGGCCTACCTCGGTCTCTAGCGCCTCGACACGGCGCGCGTGACCGGGAGCCCGCCCGCTTGACGTGAGGGGGCAGAGCGTGAATGATGCCGTGGTGATGGCCAAGGATGTCCGCCCCGTTCACCACGCCGACCGCCGACGCGACGTGATCATGCCCTATGCTCCGGCGCTGCTCGTCCGCCGTGGCACGCTCCTCTTCCTCTCGGGAGTGACGGCCGCGCCCGTCTATCACAGCCACCCGCACCGCGAAGAGGAGTTCAACCTGCCGCGGACCATGCGTGAGCAGGCCGCGCTCGCCATGGACAATCTCACGAAGACCCTCGAGGCCGCGGGCTGCACGATCAAGGACCTCGTCTCCGCGACCCGCTATCTCACCGATGTCAAGGAGCAGGACGATCTCAATCGGGTGTGGGCGGAGTGGCTGGGAGGCCACCTGCCCACGACCACCACCGTCGAGGTGTCCCGGCTCGCCACCCATCCCAACTGCAAGATCGAGATCAGCGCGATCGCCGTCGCGGATGCGACACCGGCGCGCGCGTGACAAGCTCCCGAGACCGCGCAGTCCCCGGAAATCCCGAAGCTCGCATCGCACCCGATAGCACCGGAGGCAACGACGCCATGTCTAATCCCCCACACCGCCACGTGACCCGACGCCGCTTCCTCCAGTCGGGAGCAGCCCTCGCCGCTCTGCCCATCCTCGGCGCCACCCGACACGCGGCCGGCCAGGCCCCGGCGAAGGTCACCAAGGTCCTGGATTTCTCCACGGGCGCCGATGTGGCCAAGGCCGAGCAGGAAGGCGAGGTGGTGTACTACGGTCACGACGGCGAGGCCGCCATCGGCGTGCTCCTGGAGGCCTTCCGCAAGGACTTCCCGAAGATCAAGACCAACTATGTCCGGCTCCAGACGGGAGCCCTGTACGCGAAGATCACCGCAGAGCGCTCCGCCAATCGCTACCTCGTGGACATCCTCCAGCTCTCCGACATCTCGCCCGCCATCGACTTCCAGAAGAAGGGCGGCTACGAGACGTATCTGTCTCCGGAGTACGCGTCCTACAAGCCGGCCTATCTGAGCTCGCCCGCGGGCTCCTTCGCCTGGGTGGGCGTGACCTTCGCCGGCATCTCCTACAACCGGGCCAAGGTGAAGCCGGAGCAGGCGCCCAAGACGTGGAAGGACATCCTGAATCCCGCGTTCAAAGACGGCATCAGCGCGAAGCTCGCCACCTCCGGCATGCAGCACGCCCAGTGGTACATGCTACGCAAGCTCTACGGCAACGACTTCTGGCTGGAGTTCGCCAAGCAGCGGCCTCGCGGCTTCGACGCGCGGGCCCAGCTCTTCGACCGCCTCGCCAAGGGTGACGACAAGGTGTGCGCGCTCGCCGAGTACGCAGGCTACACGCTCTTCAAGGAGAAAGGCGCGGACATCGAATTCGTCTCTCCGCCCGATGGGCTGCCCGCCACCCCCGCCATCATCGGCGTGGTCAACCGCGCGCCGCATCCCGAGGCCGCGAAGCTCTTCCTCGACTGGGCGGTGTCGAATCGCGGCCAGGCCGTCTACCAGAACCAGTCGCTCCTGCTCTACGGATCGCTCCGCAACGATGCGCCCCCCATGGCCACCGGCAAGAAGCTCGCTGACTTCAAGCTCCTCTTCCCCTCTGACTGGGCGGACTTCCAGGCGAGTCACGCGGTCTTCGTGAAGGAGTGGAACGGCATCATGGGTCTCTGAGAAGCACGGTGGCGCGCTCCGCGCGGGACGGGTCCTGGCGGCCCGGCCCCGTCCTCGTCAGCCTCGTGGTGGGGGGCGCCGCCGCCGTCCTCGTCCTCTATCCCATCTTCTATCTGATCCAGGCCTCGCTGAGCGTGGGTGATCCGCAGGCGCGGCCGCCCGAAGCGTACGGCCTCGACAACTACGCCGGCCTCCCTCGCTACGCCCACATCTTCTGGAACACCGTCCTCGTCGCGGTGATCGCCACCGTCTTCGCCATCGTCCTGGGCTTCGCCATGGGGTGGACGCTTTCCCGGGCCAACGTGCCGGGACGGGAAGCGCTCGAGCAGCTCATGGCCCTGCCCTACTACGTGACACCCCTCATGGGCGCGCTGGCCTGGAGCCTCATCGGCTCGCCGAGCGGAGGATTCCTCAATCACGTCTGGCGGGCCCTCGGCGGTGAAGGTCATCTGATCGACATCACGACCCCCTACGGTATCGCCTGGGTCATGGCTCTCTTCGAGGGATCGGTCGCCTTCGTCATGATCGGGGCGGTGATGAAGTCCATGGACCCCGCCCTCGAGGAAGCCTCGCAGGTCCTGGGGGCGGGCCGGTTTCGCACCATGCTCAACATCACCCTGCCCCTCGTGCTGCCCGGGGTCCTCGGCGCGACCATCTTCGTCTTCGCGGAGATGCTCGGCTCCTTCTCCGCCGCCCTCGTGCTGGGACTGCCCAACCGCTTCTACGTCGTGACCACGGCCATGTATCAGCTCGTCTCCCAGTATCCGCCGCGCTTTCCCCAGGCCGCGGCCATGGGCGTGTCCCTCTTCGCCGTCATGTTCGCCATGGTCTATGTCTACCGCCGCATCATCAGCCGGGGCAGCTACGTGACCATCACCGGCAAGGCCTTTCGCCCGCGCGCCATGGACGTGGGCCGCCTGCGCTGGATCCTCTTCGCCGTCTGCCTCGTCTATCTCGCCATCGCCGTGCTCCTGCCCGTCTTCACCCTTCTCTATGCCTCCGTCCAGCGGCTGGCCACCGTCTTCCCGCACCTCGACAACTTCACCCTCGCCAACTACGTCACCGCGCTTTCGCTGGACGCCGTCCGCTCCGCGCTCTGGAACAGCCTGCTCCTCGGCTGCGCCACCTCGATCCTGGGCGTCCTCCTCATGGGCTTCCTCTCGTGGCTCATCTATCGCTCGCGCCTGCCCGGAGCGGGCGTCATCGAGTATCTGCTCATGTTCCCGCAGGCCGTCCCGCGTCTCGTCTTCGCCTTCGGCATGCTCTGGGCCTGGCTTGTCTTTCCCATTCCGATCTACGGCACCCTGTGGCTCCTCCTCATCGCGTACCTCACGGTGTTCCTGCCCCTGGGGGTCCGGACCATCTCCGGGGTCATGCTCCAGATCGATCGGACGCTCGAGGAGAGCGCGCAGATGTGCGGCGCGGGATGGGGCTATCGCCTGCGCACCGTCACCATGCCGCTCCTCCGCCCCGGCCTCATCGCTGCCGCGCTCCTCCTCTTCATCGCGAGCGTCCGCGAGCTCGGCGCCTCCATCCTCCTCATGGGTCCCAAGGCCAAGGTGATCACGCCGGCCATCGTGGAGTCGTGGTTTTCCACGAGCACGGAGCTGACCGCGGCCATGGCCCTCCTGCAGACCCTGGCGGTGGCGGTAGCCCTCGCCCTCCTCTTCGCGGTGGCGCGGCGCGCCCTGCGGCCGGTGGGGGAATGACCGGGAGCCTCGCTCCGGAGACGCGGCGCGCCGCCTCGATCGACGTGAAGGATCTCGTCGTCCGCTACGGCACGGTGACCGCCGTGCGGGGCGTGAGCTTCTCCGTGGCTGCGGGCGAGCACCTGACCCTCCTCGGGCCTTCGGGGTGCGGCAAGACCACCACGCTGCGGGCCATCGCCGGACTCGAGAAACCGACCGCGGGGGAGATCCGGATCGACGGGGCGGTGGTGTACGAGTCCCGATCGCGGGTGCAGGTCCCTCCGGAGCGCCGGGGGCTTTCCATGGTGTTCCAGTCCTATGCCATCTGGCCCCACATGACCGTGTTCGACAACGTCGCCTACGGGCTGAGGGTCCGGCGCGAGCCGGAGAGCACCATCAGCGAGCGCGTGGGCTGGGCGCTCGGCCTCGTGCAGATGGGAGAGCTGGCCGGCCGGAGCGCGTCGAAGCTTTCCGGCGGCCAGCAGCAGCGCGTGGCCCTCGCCCGGGCCTTCGTCTTCTCCCCGTCCGTGCTCCTCTTCGACGAGCCGCTGTCCAATCTCGACGCCAAGCTCCGGGCCGAGATGCGCATCGAGCTGAAGGAGCTGCAGCGCCAGCTCGGCATCACCTCGGTGTACGTGACCCATGATCTCGAGGAAGCGCTCGCCATCTCCGACCGGATCATCGTGATGCGGAACGGCGTCATCGAGCAGATCGGCACCCCCGGCGAGATCTACGATCTGCCCCGCAGTGCCTTCGTGGCGGACTTCGTGGGCTCGGCCAATCTCATCCGCGGCCGCCGCCGGCCGGAGCTGGACGGCGACGGACTCATCGTGCTCGAGACGCCGGGGGGCGCGCTGATCCACGGGGTAGCCCACGGCCGGCGCGCCGACCCCGAGGCGGTTTTCTCGGTGCGCACGGTGCACCTCCAGCTCTCGAGCAAGCGACCGGCCTCCGCGCGCAACGTGTGGCCGGCCCGGGTGCGGAGCCGCGTCTTCCAGGGCGACTTCACCCAGTACCACCTCGACTGGGACGGTCGCCGCCTCGTGCTCCGCTGCGTCACCTCCGAGCCGGTGGCGGAGGGGACCGAGCTTTTCCTGAGCGTGGATCCGCGTCACTGCGTGCTGCTGGAGGAGGAGTCGCCGCCTGTGGTAGGCTCCCCCCCGCCATGAAAATCACCGACGTTCGCCTGACCCTGTTCGGCTGGGACGACATACCCGCTACCACCTACGGCCGCCACACCGGACGCTTCAGCGGCAAGAGCCAGCTCGGCCTCGTGACCATCGAGACCGACGAAGGCGTCCACGGGCACGCCTTCCTCGGCTCCTCCATGCGCGGCGCCCACATCGACGGTCAATCGCTCATCCAGTACCTCAAGCCCGTGGTACTCGGCCAGGATCCGCTGGCCCGCGAGCGGCTCTATCAGGCGATGTGGCACAAGAACCGCCAGACGACCTTCCGCGCCATCGGCGCCATGGATGTGGCCCTGTGGGACATCGCGGGCAAGGCGGCGGGGCTGCCCATTCATCGCCTGCTCGGCTCGTATCGGGAGAGCGTGCCCGCCTATGCCAGCTCCGCCGTGCTCCCCTCCAAGGAGTCCTACGCGGAGGAAGCGGTGCGCTTCAAGGCCGACGGGTGGACCGCTTACAAGATCCATCCGCCCACCGATCCCGTGGTGGACATCGAGGTGTGCCGCGCCGTGCGGCGCGCGGTGGGTGACGAGTTCCGAGTGATGCTGGACTCCACCTGGGCCTACCAGTACCCCGAGGCGCTGCGCGTGGGCAAAGTGGTGGAGGAGCTGGGCTACTACTGGTACGAGGATCCCCTCGCCGATGACGACATCCTCAGCTACGTGAAGCTCAAGCAGCACCTGGCCATTCCCATCCTCGCCACCGAATATTCGCCGGGCGGGCTCACCGCTTTCGCCCCCTGGCTCGTGCACCAGGCTACGGACTTCCTCCGCGGCGACGTGGCGGTGAAGGGCGGCATCACCGCCCTCGTGAAGGCCGCGCATCTCGCGGAGGCCTTTCACATGAACTTCGAGATTCACCACGGCGGGAACTCCCTCAACAACGTGGCCAATCTCCACGTGACCATGGCCATCCAGAACTGCGAGCTCTTCGAGGTTCTGCTGCCCGCGGGCGCCCAGAAGTACGGCCTCGTGCAGGACATCGATATCGACGGCCAGGGGCTCGTTCATGCTTTCAACGGGCCGGGACTGGGCGCGGCCATCGACTTCGACCTCGTCGAGCGGAAGAAGATCGCCGTCCTCAGCTGAGGCACCGCCGAAGGCCACCGTCTACGACGGCATCGTGTACCGTCGCTCGATCGCCGCCTTGATCAGCTCCCGGCTCTCCCGGGGATCAAGGCCGGTCTGGCTCTCCACGCCCACCGCCTCGGCGGCCAGGCCTTCGTCCTTGATCGCCTCGCGAAACCAGCGTGAATAGTCCCCGCTCCGCAGATGGTGCAGCCAGGTCTCATCGTCCACTCCGTCCGCGAGCTGAATGAACAGCGCGAGGTTCTGAGCGCGAAGGTTGAGCTGTCCGTCCTGGCCCCGAAAGTAGAAGCTCTTGTCCTCGCCCAGCTCGCCCGTGGCGTACTTGCGCACGTGGCGGCGATGCTCCGATCGGGGAGGCAGGGTCCGGATCCCCACCGGCTCGCGCGCTTCCGGACGGCGACGCCACAGGAGCGCCTCCCCCGGTCCCGTCGTGGCGGGAAGCGCGGCGGGGGGATGCTCGCCGACCGCCTCGCCGAATGCGCGGAGGGTCTGATCCGCCGATCGGCCGATGGCGATCACCACGTCGATCGACCCGAGCACGGCCGGCGACACGTGCTCGGGATGCACGGTGATGAGCATCATGCCCGACAGCGTCCGGGGCAGGGTAACCGAGACAAGATCCGAGGGCGCGGGCAAGAGATGATGCGCTTCGTCCACCACGATCCAGTGGGGACGTCCGGTGCGCGAGCGAAGATCCTGGAGTCCGGGGAGGAGGCGCGAGAAGAACGCGGGGCGCTCGGCGAGGGCGAGGCCGAGGAGATTCACCACCGCGTTACGGTTCGGCTGCTCCAGCACTTCCAGCACCCCCGCCACGGTGGGCGGGCGCTCCTTGTCGCCGAGGACGATGATGCCTTCGAAGAGCGCGTAGTCGCCTTCGGGATCCACGATGCAGAACTGATAGCCCTGGCCGGCGAGGCGCTCGAGGACGCCGGTGGCGAACGTCGACTTGCCGCTGCCCGAGGACCCGGCCACGAGAACGGCCAGCCCGTGGGGGTCGAGGCGAACCTCCTCCCCGTTCGTGGGCGTCCCGATGGGAATGAAGTGACGCGACAGCCGGTCTTCCAGATCCGCGAGATCGTTCTCGAGCAGCTTGTCGATGAGCTGGACGACACCCTCCCCGTTCCGCCCCGGCGTGACCCAGTCCGCCCGCTCCTGCACGAGAGGCAGGGCATTGCCCACGGCCACCCCGCATTCGGAAAGCCGGATGAGCGCATGGTCGTTCTCGGCGTCACCCACTCCCACGCAGTTGTGAGGCGATAGACCGAGCTCGAGGAGGGCGGCCTCGAGCCCCGTGGCCTTGTTCACGCCGGAGGGCAGGATCATGACTGCGCCCTTGTTGAAGATGACCTGGAGCTCAAGCCCGAGATCACGAATCGTCTCGAGGACCTTGCTCTCGTGCGGCTGCCAGGTGGACACGATGCAGTGGCCCACGGAGAGCGGGGAGATTCCCGCGGCCCGCAGCGCCTGCACGAATCCCGCGGAGGGGGCCTCCCCGAGCGTCTTGTACTCCCGGTTGGCGGGGCGATAGAGGAGCGCGCCATTCTCGGCCACCACGCGATCGAAGATTTCGACGGGGGGGAAGACCTTCAACAGGTCGTCGATTTCCCGGCCCGTGACGAGTATGAGCTTCCGGCCGGACTCACGAAGCCTCTGGAGCGCCGCGAAGGTCTCGTCGCGAACGGTTCCGTCGGTGGCGAGTGTTCCATCGAAATCACAGGCGAGGACGAGATAGCGCATGGCTCGGTCACCTCTCCAATTTGAAGAACGCCGCAACGAGCGTGCCACTGCACCATACCGTCCATCCGATGGAAAAGCCGTGGGGAACGCCCGATGGAGGGAGCCAGGCTGGGTAAGGTCTTACTCACCCTCGGTAATATCGACCAGTCTGGTCGCAGTCGGGGGCGCTTCACTTCATGGGCGAGAGCGCGAGATCAGGCTGATGACGGCGACGAACAGGGCCGATCCGATGATCGACCAGAGAATGGGAAAGCGCGTTCCCCCGACGTTGATGGTGAAGAGCTCGGGAAGACCAAGCCCTCGCGCGACCCACAGACCCACGAGGGCGCCGATGAAGCCGAGCGCGATCGACACGAGGCAGCCGCCGCGTGACACGCCGGTGATGGCCTGGCCGAGCGCGCCACACACGCCGGCGATCACGAGGAGCCAAACGAAGCTCCACACCCCATATCCGCCGATCGTCCACGTGGTCCCTTCCATGATCGCTCCTTCCCTTCTCCCGCGGTTCGAGCCCGCGCCGATCCTGCCAGAGGGTTAGCGGCGGGTCAACCGATGCTATGATCCCTCCTTCATGGCGTGCCGGCATCGTCGGATCGTCGTGATCGGAGCGACCGGCTCGGGCAAGTCCACGTTCGCCCAGCGGCTGGCCCGTTCGCTCGGCGTGACATTCGTGGAGCTCGATGCGCTCTTCTGGGAGTCCAACTGGACACCCACACCTCCGGATATCTTCCGCGCCCGCGTCGAGCTGGCCACGCGCGCCCCGGCGTGGGTGGTCGCGGGCAACTACCGTCACGTCCGCGACATCGTCTGGCCGCGCGCCGGGGTCATCGTGTGGCTCGACTATCCGCTGCCTCTGGTCTTCTGGCGGCTGACCGTACGGACGGTGCGTCGGGTCGTGACGCGCGAAGTGCTGTGGAGCGGTAATCGCGAGAATCTCGGGGAGCACCTCATGCTCTGGTCGGAGCGATCCCTGTACCACTGGCTGCTCAAGACCTACTGGCGATACAAGCGCGAGTACCCGAGCCTGTTCGCTCTGCCCGAGCACGCCCACATCGAGATCATCCACCTCCGGGCCCCTCGCGAAGCGGAACAATGGCTCCAATCCACTCTCGGCTAGACGATCACCGGCGCGACCACGCTTCGAGGCAGGCCAGCGCGTCGGAGCGGCCGAGAGCGAGGAGGCGCGCCATGGCCTCCGCGTCGAAATCGAGCGGGCGGAGGAGGAGCGGCGCGGAGGGCGTGAGGAGCTGGACGTTCACGCGAGGGTGCCGGAGCTGCGCGAGCTCGGTGTCGCGCCGGATCTGCTGGATCATGCTCAGCTCGAAGCTTTCCTCGAGGGCCCGGCGCATGGTCGTGGGCTCAGCTCCTCTCTCCGTCGAGGCATAGCTCATCACCACCACCGCCCGACCGAGCGAGGCGTCTGCCTCCAGCGCCTCCAGCACCGGCGCGCGGCCGGTGATCCCGCCGTCCACGAGCAGGGCGCCGTCCACTTCTACGGGAGGGAAAAGGCCGGGTACGGCGGCGGCGGCCATGAGCACGTCCACCGTCACCGTCCGATTGTCGAACACGCGCTTCTCGCGCCGCGCGAGATCGGTGGCGGTGACGAGCAGGCGAATGGGAGAGGCCTGGATCCTCTCGAAGTCGAGCGAGGCGCTGATGAGCTCGCGCAGCGGCGCGGGATCGAAGAGCGCCTGGCTCTGATTGAGCACGAGCAGGGTGAGCCAGCCCGGCAGGAAGCCCGCGAAGAAGAGGGGCATGCGCAGCGAGTAGACCTGCTCGCGGGTGACGCTTCGCCACATCGCCTCGAGCCGGTCGGCGCGCCCGCTCGCGATCATGGCCGCGTTGAGCGCCCCCGCGGAGGAGCCGGCGACGAGACGAACGGGCAGTCCCCGCTCCATGAATGCAGCGGCCACCCCCGCTTCGTATGCCCCCTTGGCGCCTCCGCCAGAGAGCACGAGAGCCATCGGGGCGTCGGGGTCGACGTCGGAGGACGCGCAGCCGGCTACGGCCGCCGTGGGCGCCATCAGGACCGCGAGCACGGCGAGGGCAAAGATCCAGCGCCAGTCGC
>DASYQB010000257.1:0-5984 GCA_036005985.1 Candidatus Methylomirabilota bacterium
CTCGGCCGCGGCGTCGAGCGTCTGGCCACCGATCCTGTTCTTCGGCGGCGCCTCGGAGACGCGGGCCGTCGGCTCGTGGAATCCCGGTTCGCTCCGGCCCGCGAGACCGAGGGCTATCTCGAGGTGTACGCCCGCGTCACCGGCCGGCCGCTGGCATGAGCGACGACCTCGACGGCGTTCTGCTCTTCCACTATGGCGGCTGCACGTTCCGGATCGCCCCGGGCGCTCAGCCGCCCAAGGCCGGCTCGCTGCTCTTCTGCCGCCATCTGGGCGTGCGGAGCGGCGAGCGAATGCTCGAGATCGGCGCGGGCACCGGCCTCGCCGCGGTGCTCGCGGCCCGCGCGGGCGCGCACGTCATCGCCACGGATATCCGTCCCGAAGCGGTGGCATGCACGCGTGACAATGCCGACCGCAACGGCGTGGCCGACCGCGTAGACGTGAGACTGGGCGACGGCTTCTCGCCGGTGACCGGCTTGCGATTCGATCTGATCTGTACGAGCCCGCCCCAGATGCCCACACCCCCCGCGCGCGAGCGCGACGACGCGGAGGCCGCCGCCGACAACGGCGGGCTCGACGGCTGGGCCCTGCTCGACCGGCTGATCGGCGAGGCTCCCGCCCACCTCGAGCCCGGCGGGCGGCTCCTCTTCACCCTCTTCGGGTTCCTCGGCATCGAGCGGGCGCGTGCGCGGCTGCGCGCCGCCGGCCTCGAGCCCGTGGTGATCGCCCGCGAGAGCCATCCCTTCCCGCGCATCGGCTACGAGCGGCTCGATCACCTCCGCGCCGTGGACGCGGAGGGAACCATTCCGCGCGACGACCTGCCTCGCCACGTCGACCGCTATGTCGTGGCGGGATATCTTCGGCCGCGACCGGGGCCATGAGCGACCACCGCCCGGACGACGGCGTGCTTCTCGGCGTGGACGTGGGCGGGACGAGCATGTCCGCCGGCCTCGTCACGCGCGATGGGCGGGTGCTCGTGACACGCGGCCGGCCTACCCACGGGCCGGACGCCGGCGGCGCGATCGAGCGCATCCTCGCCCTCGCCGCCGAGGTGGCGGCGCTGCCCGATGCGCGCGCGCACGGCCTCGTCGGCGTGGGAGCGGGGCTGCCCGGCCTCGTGGACGTGGCGTCGGGCACGGTGAGCGGGGAGGCGCATCATGTGCCCGAGCTCAGCGGCGCTCCCATGGCCAGGCTCCTCGCCAAGGTGGCAGACGCGCCCGCCTTCGTGGACAACGACGTCAACGCGCTCGCCCTCGCCGAAGGGCGCTGGGGCGCCGGCCGCGGCGCCAAGTCCTTCGTGCTGCTCGCGGTGGGGACGGGGGTGGGCGGCAGCATGGTGATCGACGGCCGGCTTCATCGCGGATCCGGTGGCTTTGGCGGCGAGCTCGGTCACGTGCCGATCGACTTCGATGGGCGTCCGTGCATCTGTGGAGCGCGGGGATGCCTCAAAGCCTACGTGGCGGGCCCCGATCTGGCGCGCGAAGCCTCACGACGGCTCGGTCGCCCCGTGGATGCCGCTGAGCTCTTCGACCTCGCCGACGGTGGCGATAGCACCGCGGAGGCCGTGGTGGTGGAAGCCACGGAGGCCCTCGCGGCGGGACTCGCCATCATCGTGAACGGCATCAACCCCGAGCGCCTGCTCGTCGCGGGCAGCGTGGGCCGGGCCTTTGGCCGCCGCGAGGCGGATGTGCGTGCGCGCCTCGCCCGGCGAGCGTACAAGGGCGCCCTCGCGGCTACCCAGGTGATCTTCCTCGATCTGGGCAAGGACACCTCGGTCCGAGGCGGGGCCGCCCTGATCCTCTATGAGCGGGAGCAGAGCTCGAGCAGCGAATGAGAGGATCTTCATCGTCCTCTCACGGATCTCTAACCGTAGGTCTGTACCCTCCTCGGGAGCGAGAGTCGAGACGCGGTCTCGATTCCCTCTCGCCATCCCACACATTTCTCAAGGAGGAGCTGTGATGAAGACCTTCAAGTATCTGCTGGTTGCCGCGGTGGCCGTCCCCGCCCTCGCCGGTCCGGGCTTCGCCCAGACTAGCAAGCCCGCCGCCCCGCCCGCGGCCCCTGCCCCCGCTCCCGCGGTGACTCCCGCCGTCACTCAGGACGCGGCCAAGGTCGCCGGCAAGAGCCTCGCCGGCGAGCTCGTGTCCGTTGACCAGGCGGCCAAGACCGTGACCGTGAAGCACATGGTGGACAGCAAGCCCGTGCAGCTGACTATGAACGTGGAAGACAGTGCCATCGCCACGCTGGCCCAGCTCAAGCCGGGCGACCAGGTCAAGGTCACCTACGTCGAGATGGGTGAGAAGCGCATCGTCAAGAGCATCGTCAAGGGCTAGTCAGGAAGTCCGCAGCACGCAACACTCCCGGGCAAGAGTCAGGTCCACGTGACCCGATTCTTGCCCGGGAATCGTTCGCTCGCCCGGGTTGAAGCCATTCCGGCCGTCGCGTATGCTGCGGGGGCACCGCCACCCCAAGCCCCGACGAGGAGGCCTATCGTGAAGCTCGACATCGGCATGCTCACCCATGACCTCAAGACGCTGCCCGACTATGCCCGCAAGGTCGAGGCCATGGGCTATGACACGCTGTGGTCGGCGGAGACCCAGCACGATCCCTTCCTGCCCCTGGCCGTGGCGGCCACCGTCACCTCCCGGATCAAGCTCGGCACCAATATCGCCACCGTGTTCTCGCGAAGCCCGATGATCACGGCCATGATCGCGTGGGACCTGCAGAAGGCCTCGGGCGGTCGCTTCCTCCTCGGGCTGGGCAGCCAGGTCAAGGCGCACAACGAGCGGCGATTCTCCGTCAAGTTCGAGTCGCCGGGGCCCAAGATGGCCGAGGCGGTGCGGGCCATCCGCGCCATCTGGGACTGCTGGCAGAACGGCACCAAGCTCAACTTCAAGGGCCAGTTCTACACCTTCGACATCATGACGCCTTTCTTCAATCCCGGACCGATCGAGCATCCGAAGATTCCCATCATGATCGCGGCGGTGAATGCCTACATGTGCGGGGTGGCGGGAGAGTTCTGCGACGGCATGCACGTGCATCCGTTCAACAGCCCCAAGTATCTCCGCGAGGTCGTGCATCCCACGGTGGGAGAGGGGCTCAAGAAGTCCGGCCGCTCGCGCAAGGACTTCACCTATGCCACGGCCAGCTTCGTCATCGTGGGCGATACGGAGAAGGAGCGAAGCGAGCAGGCTCAGATGGTCAAGCAGCAGATCTCCTTCTACGCCTCGACGCGGACCTACCAGCCGGTGCTCGACGTCCACGGCTGGGGCGGGTTGACCGCGCAGCTCCACAAGAAGAGCGTGGAGGGCGACTGGAAGGGCATGGCCGACCTCGTCACCGACGAGATGCTCGACACCTATGCGGTGACGGCGACCTATGACAAGCTCCACGAGAAGCTCATGGAGCGCTACCGGGGCCTGCTCGACTGCACGTCGCTCTATCAGCCGTACCAGCCCAATGTGGGTGACCCGCGCCTGCCCTCGCTGGTGAAGGCGTTCAACGGGTAGCTTCGCCCCTCACCCTGCCCTCTCCCCCGAGGGGAGAGGGATGGCTGCTGACCTCGCACCACAGGGCAAGAGGGGCCCAATGATTCCCTCGCCCCCGAAGGGGGCGAGGGCAGGGTGAGGGGGAATCAAACATCGCGGAGGATCACATGACGCATAAGGTGCAGGTCGAGATCAAGGCGCCCGTGGCCACCATCACGCTGAACAAGCCCGAGCGGCTGAACGCTCTGGACGTCGAGGTGTGGGAGGGCATCCGGGAAGCCGCCATCGCGGTGGATGCGGCGCCGGGCGTGCGGGCGGTCATCCTCCAGGGGGCGGGCGGCGCCTTCTGCGCGGGCCTCGACGTGAAGGCCGGCTCCACGCTGGGGGCGGTCTACGAGGCCTCGCCGGGCGCCGCCATCCCGCAGGTCCGCGCCCATCTGGGCCATCTCCAGGAATGCTTCACCCGCCTCGAGCTCGTGCGCGTGCCGGTGATCGCGGCCATCCAGCGGGTGTGCATGGGCGCGGGCATGGAGCTCACGCTCTGCTGCGATATCCGCATAGCCGCCGAGGGCACGCTCTTCTCGCTGCCCGAAGTGCAGCTCGGTATCGTGCCCGACATGGGGGGCACGCAGCGCCTGCCCCGCACCATCGGCATCGGCATGGCCAAGGAGCTGATCTACTCCGCGCGGCGCTTCGACGCGGCAGAGGCGCTCCGCATCGGCCTCGTGAATCACGTCTACCCCGCGGGTGAGCTCGGTGCACGTGCGGCGGAGCTCGCCGCGGAGATCGCCGCGAACGGGCCGCTGGCCGTCCAGGCGGCCAAGCAGTCCATCGACGGCACCTACTGGCGCGAGCGCGAGGCCTGGCTGCGCTGGGAGGCCGAGCAGGCGGTGGGCCCCCTGCTCTCCGAGGATCGCAAGGCGGGCATGCAGGCCGCGGCCGAGCGCAAGCGCGCCGACTTCCAGGGCAAGTAGCCACCCACACCGGAGGAGCCATGGCAGATCTCTACGAGCTCGGAAACAAGCCGCCGCTGGGAGAAATCCCCGCGCGGATGCACGCGTACGTCGTCCGGCAGAACCGCTTTGGCCAGCCGCGCGATGCCTGGAAGCGCGAGGTGATCCCCACTCCCACCATCGGCCCCGACGAGGTGCTGATCTACGTCATGGCCTCCGGCATCAACTACAACAACGTGTGGGCCGCCCTCGGCCAGCCCATCGACGTGATCGCGGAACGGCAGAAGCTGGGCGAGCCCGAGGACTTCCACGCGGGGGGCAGCGACTGCTCCGGCATCGTGTGGGCCATCGGCAAGGAGGTGAAGAACGTGAAGGTGGGCGACGAGGTCATCGTGCACAGCGGCTGGTGGCGACCCGATGACCCGTGGGTGCTCTCCGGCAAGGACCCGATGCTCGCGGAGAGCACGCGCATCTGGGGCTATCAGACGAACTACGGCAGCTATTGCCAGTTCGCCCGCGCCCAGGGACACCAGTGCATTCCCAAGCCGAAGCAGCTCACCTGGGAAGCCGCGGGGTGCTTCCTCCTCTGCGCCTCCACCGCGTACCGGATGCTCATGGGCTGGGCCCCCCACACCGTGGAGCGGGGAGACGTGGTGCTGGTGTGGGGCGCCACGGGCGGGCTCGGCAGCATGGCCCTCGAGATCACGCGGGCGGAAGGCGGCCGCCCGGTGGCCGTGGTGTCCGACGAGGCGAAGCGGAAGTTCTGCATGGAGCACGGCGCGGTCGGCGTGATCAACCGGAGCCAGTTCGACCACTGGGGTGTCATGCCGGACACCAAGGACGCCAAGGCCTACGGCAACTGGGCCAAGGGCGCCCGTGCCTTCGGCAAGGCCATCTGGGACGCCCTCGGAGAGAAGACGAGCCCCAAGATCGTGTTCGAGCATCCGGGCGAGGCCACGCTGCCCACCTCGGAGTTCGTGTGCGTCACCGGCGGGATGATCGTCATCTGTGCGGGCACCACGGGCTATAACGTCACCCTCGACCTACGCTATCACTGGATGCGCCAGAAGCGCTTCCAGGGCAGCCATCTCTCTAACGATCAGCAGGCCGCGGCGGTGACGAAGCTGGTGGCCGAGGGCAAGGTGGATCCGTGTCTGTCGCACACCTACGTGTTCGACGACATTCCGGAGTGCCACCAGCTCATGCTGGAGAACAAGCACCCATACGGGAACATGGGCGTGCTCGTCAACGCGCCCAAGGCGGGGTTGGGGGCGAGCTCGTAGCGCGAATCACTTGCGGGGATCCGGCACGCGAGGCGGGCGGGGCCTGTCGTCGGGGGGAGCCGGCGGTGCGGCCGGCTGCGTCACCCTTGTATCTTGCCGGGGAGGCAAGGAATGATACGAGGGACGCGCAGCTCGGGCGTGACAGACCGTGTCACCCAAGGCCCGCCGCCAAGGCCGATGCGTAGCGAGGGTCGTCATGCCCGTATTCTCCACAGCCCGCACAGTCGCCTGGGCCAGCCGGAGCCCGCATCGTGCAAGGACGG
>DASYQB010000258.1:0-10774 GCA_036005985.1 Candidatus Methylomirabilota bacterium
TGGCCTTCATCCACCCCGAGCACGGCTTCGCCATCGGCGAGGAGCTGGAGCGGCGGAAGATCAAGAAGCAGTACTACCTCGAGACCCGCTGCGACGTGCTCATCAAGAACCGTGATCTCTTCAAGTACTGGAAGAAGCTCGGGCTCTTCTACATGTTCCTCGGCCTCGAGGCGCTCGACGAGGAAGCACTCAAGCTCCACCGCAAGCGCGTCACTCCGGGGGAGAACTTCGAGGCCCTCGAGATCGCCCGGGAGCTGGGGCTGGTGGTAGCCGTCAATATCATCGCCGACTGTGACTGGGACGAGCGGCGCTTCGAGGTGATCCGGGAATGGGCCATGAGCGTGCCGGAGGTCGTGCACCTGACCGTGGCCACGCCCTACCCGGGCACGGAGATCTGGTTCACGGAGGCGCGCCGGCTCACCTCCCGCGACTATCGACTCTTCGACGTGGCCCACGCCGTGCTGCCCACCCGCATGCCGCTGGACAAGTTCTACGCGGAGTTGGTCAAGACGCAGGAGATCCTGAACCGCAAGCACCTTGGCTGGGGCGCCATCCCCAAGTACGGCTTCCCCGCCGTGCGCGCGCTGATGCGCGGACAGACCAACTACGTCAGCATGCTCTGGAAGTTCGCCACCATCGTGAACAAGAACCGGCAGTACGCCGACCACCAGCAGCCGGTGAAATACGAGATGAGGCCGCCCAAGCCCGCGGTGCTCAAGCCGAACCCCGCCGAGCTGTTCGTGCACATGCCCGCCAAGCTCCAGAAGGCCGCGGCCACCGGCACCGCCGCCGGGTAATCGGCCCGCGGGGGCGCCCGCCTCTACCCGTCCCTCGAGAGGGCCCGCAGGAGAAACATCCGCAGCCGGTCCTTCATCTCGTCCGGCATGGCCACCCGCTCGGCCTTGCCCGTGAGGGTCTTCGTCTGCTGGTAGGTATTGAGGTAGGCCTGACAGGGCGCGCATCCCGCGAGGTGCTCCTCGAGCTCCCTGATCTCTTGCTCGCTGAGGGCGGACTCGAGATAGTCGGCGAGGAGGCCAATCGCCTCCCGACAGGTCAAACCCGCTGAATCGGCGTCCCGGGCACCCATGGTCTCCCCTCTTAGACACGCACACCCGGTTCAGAGGTTCACATCCTCGTTACAAATGCGAGGCCTCGCACCGGTAAAATGGCTGGCCATGGCACCCGGATCTTTCCCCGAGGGCCGGCCCGGAGCCTTCCCGGCGGAGGAGCGCTCGCGTGGATGACATCTCCGAGACAGTCCTCGTCGAGCGCCTGAAAGATGGCGACGGCGCCGCCCTCGAGGTGCTCATGGAGCGCTACGCCTCGCGGGTCTTCCGGATCGCACGCGGTATCACCCGCACCGACGCCGACGCGGAGGAGGTGGTGCAGGACGTGTTCCTGACTCTCGCCCGCAAGATCGACAGCTTCGAGGGACGCGCCGCGGTCGGCACCTGGATCTACCGGGTGGCCACCAATGCTGCCCTCATCAAGCGCCGCGGCAAGCGCGCCCAGCTCGAGGTGAGCCTGGAGGAGAATCTCCCCACCTTCATGCAGGACGGCCACCGGGAGGGCCCGCGGAGCTACCTCCTGGCCGACTGGTCAGGCACTCCGGAGGCGGAGCTGCTCGAGGGAGAGGCCCGGGCCGTCCTCGCCCGAGCCATCGACGAGCTGCCCGAGACCTATCGGGCTGTGCTCATCCTGCGAGACGTCGAGGAGCTCTCCAACGAGGAGACGGCCCGGATCCTCGGCGAGTCCGTCTCCTCGGTCAAGTCGCGGCTTCATCGGGCGCGCATGGCGCTCAGGGAGCAGCTGACGCGGCACCTGGCCGCCTCTACTCTTCACTGAGCCATCCTCGCTTCCGTGCCGCCGGCTGCGCCGGTGACGAGGGCGATGTGGCCTTTCAAGCTCTCTGCGCTCATCGTGATCATGTCGTTGGACACGTCGAGCGCGTCTCTGGATTCGGGGCGCATGCCCACTCGCTCCTCGAGGAGCCGGTTGAAGAAGTCCCGGAGCGGAGGCAGCGTGGAGAGCAGGGCCTGGCAGGCGTCGCGATCTATGGCGAGGACGTTGGCGCTGGTGACGCTGTGCGTGCTCGCCGTCCTCACGTGATCGCCCAAGAGCGCGATCTCGCCGAAGCAGTCGCCGGGGCCGAGCCGCCGTATCGGCGTCTCGCCCTGCCCCGAGAGGAGCTTCCGCACTTCCACTTCTCCGTCCTCGATGATGTACAGCCAGTCGCCGTGATCGCCTTCCTTGAAGATGGACTGCCCCGGCTCGAAGTGCTCGCGCCGGATGGACACCGCGCGCTCCGTTCTGAGCTGGACGATGTCCGACGGGAGAAGGAAATCGAGGGTCCAGTCCACCGCCACGCGGATCTTCCGGTCGAGGCCGGGCAGCTTCATGAGATACACCGTGCGCCAGAGCCACCACGCGAGAAAGCCCGAGAGCTTGAGCCCGAATACCTCGGCCACCGCGGAGCGATGTCCGAGAGACCCCATCTTGCCCAGCGCCTTGAAGGCGAAGGCCCGCCTGGCGGAGCCGCGGATCGTCGCCGCGATATTCTCCGCGGCGCACCGCCCTTCACGGGTGGCGTGCTGGGCGGTGGGGGGACTCACCTCGCCGGTGCCCGCGTCCATGATGAGCGCGCAGTCGCCCACCGCCCACACCCCCGGGTGTCCCGGCACCTCGAGATAGGGATCGGTCATCACCCGTCCCCGATCCTTCGGACAGTCCAGCGTGGCCACCACCGGATTGGGCCCGCCCGGCACCGTGCTCACGAGCGTGCGCGTCTCGATGCGCTCGCCGTTCGTGAGCAGGGCGGCCTCGGCGGTGGCTCCGGCGAGCCGGGCGTTCAGCCGGAGCTCCACGCCGCGCTTCATGAGGAGGCGCTGGGCGAACTCGGCAAGATTCTTCGGCAGCTCGGGCAGGATGAGCCCGCCCGCATGGAGGAGCACCACCCGGATCTCCTCGGCGCGGACGTTCCGGAAGCTCTTGGCCGCGGAGCGAAGGAAGTCGTTGAGCTCGGCCACCGCTTCCACGCCGGAGAAGCCCCCGCCCGCCACCATGAAGGTGAGGAGCCCCTTCCGGGCCGTCGGATCGCGCTCGATGTCGGCTTCTTCGAGTGCGTGGATGGCGTGGTTGCGGAGGGTGAGGGCATCGCCGAGGTACTTGAAGGGCAATGCGTGCTCGCTCAGCCCCGACTGGCCGGCGAAAGTAGTGACGTTGCCCAGCGCGATGACGAGATGGTCGTACTCGAGCTGGAGCTGGCGCGAGCCCACGCCGGCGGCGAGGGTGACGTGGCGACGCTCGAGGTCGACCTCCTCGATGGCGCGGGTGTAGAGGTTCGTGCGCGGGCAGAGGCGCCGGATGGGGGTGATGGTGTCGAGGATACCGATGCTCCCCGACACCACTTCGGGCAGCATGGGCTGGAAGGTCAGGTAGTTGTCCCGGCTCACCAGCGCGATCTCTACCTCGCCGCGGGTGAGCTCGCGCCTCAGGATCTTCTCGAGATTCAGCGCCGTGTACACGCCGCCGAAGCCTCCGCCAAGGATGAGAATGCGTGTGGGCCTGGTCGTGTTCATCGCAAGAGGTCCTCGAGACGCAGGGCGTCGGCATCGCTGGTGGAGGTCAAGTGGATGCGGATCAGCCGCTCCGCTCCGTCGCCGGCGGCCTGCACGACCTTCCCGTACATGTCCTCGGACTCGGCAGCGGGCGGTGTGGTGTAGCGCAGGCGCATCCGTATGTTGGTCAGCGGGTCGAGCGGCGTGGCGAGGCGAGCCACGAGCTCGTGGCGGGCCACCCGAACCACTTCCCCCTCGATGGCATCGGGTCGGACCACCTTGCCGTCGATGACCTTGCACGTCATGGGGAGAGACACCACAACTTCGCGGTCCGACGCCGCGGGCGCCTCCGCCTGGGCGAAGCGCCCGCGGAGGCTCCGGAGATCGTAGAGGGCGAGGGGCTCGGACAGCCCCTTGGCGTCGAGCGGGATGGGACCGGTGACCTCGGCGATCTCGCGAATGCGCGCGTAGGTCGTCTCCGTGACGAACACCTGGCCGCCCACCGTAGCGCCCTCTACCCGCGCCGCGACATTGACCGCGCTCCCCACGATGGCGTACTTCGCCCGCTGCTCGGAGCCGATATTCCCCACCACCGCTTCCCCGGTGTTGACGCCGATGCCCATCTCGAATTGCGGGCGGCCCTCCGCCGCGTGGCCAAGGTTGATCCGGTCCATGGCCCGCTGCATGGCCAGCGCGCAGCCCGCCGCCCGCTCCGCGTGGTCCGCATGCTCGAGGGGCGCCCCGAACACCGCAAAGATGGCATCGCCGATGAACTCGTTGATGGTGCCGCCGTGCTCGATGATGATGTCCGTCATCTGGCCGAGGAAGCCGTTGAGCACCTCCATGACCATGGCGGGATCGCCGCGCTCGGCGAATCGCGTGTACCCGCGCAGGTCCGACATGAGCACCGTCACCACCCGCTTCTCTCCTCCGAAGCGCAGGCCGCCCGGAGACTCGAGGAGGGCTTTGGCCACCTCCGGTGATACGTAGCGGCCGAAAGCGGACCGGATGAAGTCCCGCTGGCGCAGGCCCTCGAGCATGCCGTTGAAGGCGCGCGTGAGCTGGCCCACCTCGTCGCGGGAGAGGACGGGAAGCGATTGCGAGAGGTCGCCCGCAGCCACCCGCGTCACACCCAGGGTGAGGGCGCGGATGGGGCGGGTCAGCCGGCGCGCAAAGAGGAAGACCAGCATCAGGGTGCCCAGCCCACCCAGGCCAGAGGCCCAGAGGATGGTGCGGCGAAGCTCCTGCAGCCGGTCGAGATAGATCTCCACCGGGTAGTTGACGAGGACCACCGCGGCGGTGCGGCCGGCGCGGTCGAGAATGGGCGCGAAGGCGCTGATCCACGTTCCCTGGGCGTTGGTATAGACGTCCGTGTAGCGGGCGACGCCGTCCTCGAAGCTCCAGCGCAGCGGATCGAGCATCGCCGGCGCCACCGGGAACGACTCCCCGGGCCGCGCCGGCCCGTCGCTCGCCACGAGAACGCGCGCCGTCCGATGGGCCGTGTCCAGATCCGATAGCGTGTAGATGGGCGTGGTGAGGAGGACCTCGTTCTGTATGGTCACGAGATCCCTCTTGATGCGGAGATAGGCCTGGGAGCGCGGGTCGAGCCCTCGCTGGACCTGGCCGTGCAATGCGGGATCCACGCTGAGGGCGGTGACCCGCGCGATGTTGAGGAGCTGCGTCCCCACGGTGTCCGCGAGCTCGCGCTGGTGACGTTTGTAGGTGAAGCCGCCCACCGCGGCCACGGCGAGCAGCGTCACCGCGGCGAGGAGGCAGGCCAGCCGGACGCTGAGCCGCTGCCAGGGCCTCAGCTTGAGGTCGGCCGGGGAAGCGGTGTCACCGAGTGGCTTGACCATCGGGAGATTAGACTCACCCGCCGGCCTTCAAGGTTCGCCCCGGTCGGGCGAACCTCGGGGCCGCCTCGCCGTGTCTAACCCCCCGACGCCGCCCACCGCCGGGCCGCGAGTCGTCAAACCCCAATCGAGAAGGAGAGTGAAATGAAGAAGAACCTGTTCATCGCGTCCGCCATGATCGCCGCTCTCGCCGTGCCTCTCGTCTCCCACGGCCAGGCCGGCCCGGCGCCCAAGCCCAAGTTCGAGTCGGAGAAGTGCTACGGCGTCTCGAAGGCGGGCAAGAACGACTGCCAGACGGCCAACTCCTCCTGCGCGGGCACTTCTCGCCGCGATAGCCAGAAGGACGCGTGGATCTACGTGCCGGCGGGGACCTGCGAGAAGCTGGTCGGCGGCAGCAACCAGCCGCGGGCCTGAACCCTCGGGGACGGCGTGGACGCCATGAACGGGAAGCGCGATCTTCCGTCGCGGGCCGGCATCGGTCTGAAGGCCCCGCATGTCGGCGAGCTTCTCGCGACGCGTCCCGCCGCCCCCTGGCTCGAGGTCCATCCCGAGAACTACATGAGCGGCGGGATAGCCCTCGCCTCGCTCGAGGCCGTGCGGCGGGAATATCCGGTGTCGCTGCACGGCGTCGGTCTCTCGCTCGGCACGGCGGGTGACATCGACGCCCGGCACCTGAGCCGCCTCCGGAGCCTCGTCGAGCGCATAGAGCCGTGTCTGGTGTCCGAGCACCTCTCGTGGAGCACGGCGGGCGGCGTCTACCTCAACCACCTGCTGCCCCTGCCCTACACCGACGAGACGCTCGGGGTGGTGGCCGATCATGTCGATGAAGTCCAGAACGCCCTCGGGCGCCGCATCCTCATCGAGAACCCTTCGAGCTATCTCCGCTTCCGCCACTCGAGCATGGCGGAGCCGCACTTCCTCGCGGAGCTGGCGCGCCGCACCGGCTGCGGGCTCCTGTGTGACGTCAACAATATCTACGTCAGCGCGTGGAACGTGGACTTCGACGCCGGGTCGTATCTGGACACGCTGCCTGTGCAGGCGATCGGCGAGATCCACCTGGCCGGACACGCCGCGAACGACGCCGACGGCCGGACCATCCTGATCGACGATCACGGCTCGCCGGTGACCGCTCCCGTCTGGAAGCTGTACCAGCGAGCGCTCGAGCGCTTCGGCTCCGTGCCCACCTTGATCGAGTGGGACACCGACCTTCCCGAGCTGTCCGTCCTGCTCGGCGAAGCGAGTGTGGCGGACCGCATGCTCCAAGCATTCGCCAGCGAGGATGACCATGCTTGCGCTGCGTGATCTCCAGGCGCGTTTCACGGACAGCCTGTTCGCCACCGAAGACCTCACGCTTCTCGATCTCGTCGACAGCGACGGGCTCGATGCGCGGGCACGCCTCGCCGTCTACCGCCACCACGTCCTCGCGACGCTGACCGCCACCCTCGCGGCGGCCTATCCCGTGGTCTGCCGGCTCGTGGACCAGCGGTTCTTCGCCTATGCGGCCGACGCCTTCATTAGACGGCATCTGCCGACCGAGCCTTGCCTCGTCGAGTACGGAGCGGGCCTCCCGCACTTCCTCGCGAGCTTCCCTGCCTGCGGCGCGCTTCCCTATCTCCCCGACGTGGCACGTCTCGAGTGGGCGGTTCACACCGTCGCACAGCACTCGGACGCCGCTTCGCTCGATCTCGCGCGACTCCGGCGCGTCGACCCACGGGACATGGCGCAGCTGCGCTTCGTGCCCAATCCGACCGTGGCCTTGCTCGCCTCACCGTGGCCGGTGGACAAGATCTGGAAGGCTCACCAGGAGGGAACGAGCGAGGCGCTGCCGGGCCTTCAGGGCGGAGCCGTTTGCCTCGAGGTCCACGCGGTCGGAGAGACCGTGGCCATGCGTGTCCTCGAGCCCGCGACCTTTGCCTTCCGCGACGCGCTCGCGCGGGGACTGACCCTCGGCGAGGCCGCGGGCCACGCTCTCGAATCCTATCCGTCCTTCGACCTTCAGCAGGCGATCCTCGAGCTCTTGGATGACTGTATTTTCAACGACTTTACCATTATCACCGAATAAGGAGCATGAGCATGCACGCCAACGCCGCCGCGTCGTCGGCAGGGTCCTCGGTACGCGCCGTGGGCCTTCGGGGACGCCTCGCCTCGAGCATCTCGCTGCTCGGGCGTTTCCCCCTCAGCTTTCATCAGCTGCTCTTCCGGCTGGCCGCCGCGGGGGTCTTCTTCCGCGCGGGGCTTCAGAAGGCCAGAGGCTGGGAGACCACCATTGCCCTCTTCAGCGACGAGTACAAGCTGCCGGGATTCCCGCCGGAGATCGCGGCCGTCATGGCTACGTGCTTCGAGCTGGGCTGCTCAACCCTGCTCATCCTTGGACTGGCCAGTCGGCTGGCCACCCTTCCCCTCCTCGGCATGATCATGACCATCCAGCTCTTCGTGTATCCTCAGGCATGGCCGGAGCACCTCGTATGGGGCTCCGTCCTCGTCTTCCTCCTGACCCGCGGCCCGGGCGCCTTCTCCCTCGACCGCCTGATCGGCCTCGAGTCTTCCGACGGCGTATCGAGCTGACAAACCATCGACCCGGTGACCGGGATGAGTGAGCGTGACGCGCTCGGGGCCGGCCCCGCCCGGGCGCGCCGCGCTGTGTCCCTCATCTTCCTTCTCAACGGCGCGGTCATCGCGAGCTGGCTGCCGCATATCCCCGATCTCAAGAGTCGGCTTTTGCTCGACGATGGCGGGCTCGGTCTCCTCTTGCTTGCCATGGCGGCGGGCGCCATTCTCGCCCTCCCCATCGCCGGCTGGCTCGTGGCCACGCTGGGGAGCCGTGTGGTCACGTCGGCGAGCGCCGCCGCACTCTCGGCGGCCGTCGTTCTTCCCGTGCTGACTCCGGGCGTGGCGTCGAGCGCGGCCGTTCTCGCTCTGCTCGGGGCCTGCAACGGCAGCCTCGACGTGGCCATGAACGCTCACGGAGTGCTGGTGGAACACGCTTACCGCCGACCGATCATGTCGTCATTCCACGCGCTCTTCAGCCTCGGCGGACTGCTGGGAGCGGGAGCCGCCTCGCTGGCCCTGGCCGCCGGCATGAGCGCATCGACCCATCTCATCATCGTGGCTGTCCTCTCGCTGATCGCCGTGTGGCGAGTCGCGAGGTACCTCTTGCCCACGCCGCCGGCGCGGACCTCTTCGCCCGCGGTCTTCGCGGTGCCTCCCGCTGCCCTCCTCGGTCTGGGGCTTCTCACCTTCTGCGCCCTCCTCGCGGAGGGCGCAATGGGAGACTGGAGCGCCGTCTACCTGCGCGAGTCGCTGGGGACCATGGCGTCCACCGCGGCCATGGGCTTCGCGGCCTTCTCCCTCTCCATGGCGCTAGGTCGCTTCGCGGGCGATCGCCTGGCTCGACGGATGGGCCCGGTACGCCTGCTCCGTCTTTCCGCCTCGCTGGCCGCGGGCGGCCTCGCCGCATCCCTGCTTTCGAGACAACCGGCCGTCGCGCTTCTAGGATTCGCCGTCGTGGGGCTGGGCGTGGCCAATCTCATTCCGATTCTCTTCAGCGCCGCCGGACGCACACACGGCGTACCCGCGGGCACCGCCATCGCGGCGGTGGCCACCACGGGATACTTCGGCTTCCTCGCCGGCCCGCCCCTGATCGGCCTCGCCGCCGATGCGGTGGGACTGTCCATGGCTCTCGCCATCGTCTGCGCCGCCTGCGCCGTCGTCGCGGTAGGTGCCTCTGTCCTTTCCCCACGCCGTCCCATTCCGCTGGAGCGGGAGCATTCTGGGGGCGGGAACTTCACCACCAACACGGAGGGCTCTCATGGCTGATCCATTCGAGTACGTCTCGAAGTCGAAGCTCGAGTATCGCCACGGCTACCGTCACGCCTATCTGGGCGACGTACCCGCGCCGGTGGTCTACGGCGTCCAGGGCGCGCTGCGTGAGTACTACGGGGTGGCGGAGGGCCCGCCCGTCGCGTCCACCCTGGACCACATCGTGGCCGCCGTCGCCGGCTGAATGTACGGCACCCTGCGCGGCGCCCTGGCAGGGCGCAAGATCGAGTACGACCGCGAGTCCTACCGCGCCACCGTCGAGGGGCGCATCGCGGGCATCGGCAAGACCATCCACATCAAGTCCATTCACGTGCACTACGAGCTGGCCGTGCCCGCGGCGGCGCGCGAGGCGACCGAGCGCGCCCTCGTGGCCCATCCGCAGGGCTGCCCCGCCCACCAGAGCGTGAAGAACGCGATCAAGATCACCTGGGCGGCCACGGTGAAGGCGGGCGACGAAGTCCTCTCGCTCAAGGAAGAAGAATCAGATGGCGCTTCCGCCTAGAGACTTCTCGACCATCGGCCCTCGCGAGAGCACACGCTTTCCCGAGATGGTGCTGCCGGATCAGCATGGCGTCACGGTAGATCTGCACGCCGCGCGGGGCGGCCGGCGGGCCCTCGTCGTCTTCTACCGCAGCGCGGACTGGTGACCGTTCTGCAAGACGCAGCTGGTCCAGCTGCAGCAGGTTCTTCCCCGGCTCGAAGCCACCCGGGTCGCGCTCTTCGCCGTGAGCTACGACTCGGTGGCGGTACTCCGGGCCTTCGCGGACAAGCAGGCCATCGCCTTTCCCCTGCTCTCTGACGAAGGCAGCCACGTGATGCGTTGCCTCGGCCTCCTCAACGAGCGGGTCCAGGAAGACCACGCGGCCTACGGCATCAAGCCCGATCCGCGGCACACAAACCTGCCCTACCCCGGCGTCTTCGTTCTCGACGAAGCGGGCATGATCGTGGCAAAGCGCTTCCACGAGAGCTATCGCGAGCGCGACACTGGCGCGGCCTTGCTTGCCCAGACCCTCAGGGCTCTCGAGTCTCGGCCGTCCCGGGCCGTCGACTTCCCCGGCCCGTCGATCGTGGTGAGCGCGTGGCTGGACTCACCGACCTATAGCTTCTTTCAGCGCATGCACCTCAACCTGGAGCTCCGATTGGCCCCGGGCTTCCACATCGGAGCGCCGGTGACGTCACACGGCATCGCTCCCCTCATCGTGCAGGTCGCGGAGACTCCCGGCGTCGTGGCCGGCATGGCCGAGTGGCCGTACGCCGCGGAGAGTCGAGGAGCTGGACAGGATGGTGTCGCGTCGATGAAGGGCGGGACGACCCGTGGCTTCGTGCCTCTCACCTTCGCCGCCGCGCCCGGAGCGGGCGATCTCGTAGTGACGGCGACGCTGAGCTACCAGCTCCAAGACGACGCCGGGCGACTTCTCCCGCCCTCATCGGTCGAGGTGCGGGTCGGCGTCACGGAGCTGGCAATGGTGGACCGGACGCTGCCTGTGCGGCAGGGAGCCTAGCCACGGCTCGCCTCACGCACGCCGTCTTGTCACGCAAGACCTA
>DASYQB010000259.1:0-2195 GCA_036005985.1 Candidatus Methylomirabilota bacterium
CTTCAACATCGTGGGCGTGGTCACCGCGATGGACCTCTTGCGGCGCGGGGCCGCCGCGGCGGACCTGCGCTCGCTCATGCGCCCGGCCACCTATGCGCCGGAGACCAAGCGCATCGACGATCTCCTCCGCGAGATGCAGAAAGCCCGTCTGCAGCTCGCGGTGGTCGTCGACGAGTACGGCGGCGCCGTCGGTATCGTCACCGTCGAGGACATCGTGGAGGAGGTCGTCGGCGAGATCCACGATGAGCACGACCGGACCCCCGACACGGTCGAGCGCCTCCCCGACGGCAGCTACCGCGTGGCGGGACGCACGGGCATCGACGAGCTGAACGAGGCGCTGGACTGGGAGCTGCCGAAGGGCGATTTCGAGACCGTGGCCGGGCTCGTCCTGGCCACGCTCCATCGGCTGCCCCTCGTCGGCGAGGTGCTGCACGTGGGCCGATACACGTTGACCGTTCTGGAAGCCGATCGGCGGCGCATCCTCACCGTTCGCATCATCGCGGCCGGGGCCACGACCGCCGGGGCCACGACCGAGGAAACACCCGCGACCTAAACAGCGCAGTAGAAGACATGAGGAGACGAACACGCTATGACAGGCAAGATGGTGGAGTTTCCGACCAACGGACATACGACCCAGGGCTATCTCGCGACACCCGCCGCCGGCAAGGGCCCCGGCATCCTCGTCATCCAGGAGTGGTGGGGGCTCGTGCCGCATATCAAGAGCGTCTGTGACCGCTTCGCCGCCGAGGGCTTCTCCGCCCTCGCCCCGGACATGTACCACGGCAAGACGGCGAGCGAGCCCGATGGAGCGGGCAAGCTGTTCATGGCACTGAACATCGCTCAGGCGGAGAAGGATCTGGCCGGCGCGGCGAAGCATCTCGCCTCACACTCCTCGACGTCCAAGCTCGGCGCGGTGGGCTTCTGCATGGGAGGCCAGCTCGCCCTCTTCGCGGGCTGCACCCAGCCGAGCATCGGGGCTGTCGTGGATTTCTACGGTGTCCATCCCAACGTGACGCCCGACTACGCGCGGTTGTCCGGACCGGTGCTCGGGCTCTTCGCCGAGAAGGACGGGTTCGTCACCCCGGACACCGCGCGCGGGGTCGAGGCGGCGATCAAGAAGGCAGGCAAATCGGTGGAGATCCACATATATCCGGGCGTCGATCACGCGTTCTTCAACGACGAAAATCCGGGGGCCTACAACAAGGCCGCGGCAGAGGACGCCTGGCGGCGGACCCTCGCCCATTTCCGCACGAATCTCAAATAGCGCGCTCGCAGCCTGAGGGCGGCGCGGGAGGACCGTCAAGCAACGGGCGTGCGCGGCCTGTGCCGCCCGCGAAGACCAGAGGACCCCAGAGGTCTATTCCACCCCCGAGAGGAGCTGGGGGCACGGAAAGGAGCGGGTTCCTCGACGAAGCCACTGGCATCTGCGGAAGGGCTTTATCTCCGTCCTCAGGACCCTTGCCACTTTCGAGCGCCGGCTTCGCCGGCGCAATCCGGTCCTCGAGGGGGAGGGCATGGGAGGGGGCCGTCGAGGCCCCCTCCCACTTTTTTAACTCGCTGCGGCGGCCACCTTCTTCTTGCGGCCCCTGGCGGCGCCGGCACCGGCCGAATCGCCCCTGCTGGCCTTCTCCGCCTTGGCGTCCTTCTTCCCCTTCTCTTTCGGCACCTCGGGGCGATCCACGAGCTCGAGGATGACGACCGGCGCACGATCCCCAGGCCGGGTGCCCGCCTTGATGATGCGGGTGTAGCCGCCGTGGCGGTCGCCGAAGCGCGCGGCGATCGTGTCGAAGAGCTTCTTCACCACCACGGGATCAGGCACCATCGTCAGCACCTGGCGCCGAGCGTGGAGGGTGTCGCGCTTGGCCAGGGTCACCATCTGGTCGGCGAGGCCCCGCATGGCCTTGGCCTTCGCCTCGGTGGTCATGATCCGCTCATGGCGAAACAGGGCAACCAGAAGGTTGCGGAACATCGCCCAGCGGTGCGCGGTGAGCCGCCCGAGCTTGAATCCCGCCCTGCCATGTCTCATCTATCGGGCTCCCCCCCGGTCCAGAGCTCCGAGCAGATTCGGATCGATTCGCATGCCCAGGGACAAGCCCAGCGCGGCGAGCGCGACCTTGATCTCCTCGATCGACTTCGAGCCCAGGTTCTTGACGTTCTCGAGATCCTCGTCGGTCTTCTGCACCAGATCCGCCACG